>NZ_JAYKBQ010000003.1:0-170313 GCF_035282425.1 Parvimonas sp. M20
CATTAGAAGTCCCACCTGGATTTCATTTAACACCACAAGAAGCAAGAACTGCCTATATGGAAGGTGGAGTAACCTATAATACTACAGTAGAAAGAATAAAAAAAGAATTTGATCCAAAAGTAGAAAAAGCGAAAGAAATAAATGAAAATTTTATAGAGTTGTATGAAAAGGTAAATAAAACCATTGAAGAAATGTTGGCAAATGATGCATATTTAAAAAGGGATTATGATTTATGGATGAAAGAGATGAAATAAAAACAGGAATAAAAGACTTATTAAAAGAATTTAATATAAATAATTTATCAAAATTGATTTAACTAGGAGCTGACTATTATAGTCAGCTTTTAGTTAAAATTGATAAAAAACTGGAGTATAAAAAGATTTCTATTTTTAATATTAATATAATTTAATGCTAGGAAGGTATAAAATGAAAAAGAGATATATTTTTGGGTTGATAATAATTTTAATATTTGGTGTTTTTATGGCTTTTAGTTTAAATGGAAACAGATAAAAGCATAAAGAAGAATTTAGAGAAAGACAAGAGAGGCTAGCTCTATATTTTGTAAATAATTTTGAATTAACAAATGGCGAGGAAATTGAAAAAATAAAAACTACAAGTTATAGAAAAAATTATATGACAGGATATTGGCATTGTGATTTTTTAATAAATGGAAAATATTATGCTACCATTTCAGAAATTTATGAAACAAAAAAATTGGTGTTGTTGGATATGAAGATGATGACTTCAAGGAAATTAAACCTTCAAAAAACAATACAAAATTAGAGGCAAATATAGAATATTTTGAGGATTAGATTATGAGTGATGTAAATATTACAGATTTAGTTTATGTGTATTTTTTTTATGCCTTTTATCTCACGTTAATTACATCACAACAAAAAATAGGTGATTTAAATTAGAATTAGTTGAAAATTTTAAAAAAATATGTTATAATAATTAAAAATATTCTTTCTAAACAAAGAGTGGGGCATCCCACTCTTTCGTTTTAGTTTAATTCATGATTGAAAGGAGACAAAATTGAAAAAAGAAAATGAATTATTAAAAATTATTGAAAAAACTTTTAAAAATATTTTTTTAGAAAATGGAATTTACTTTATAGGTGCAGAATATGTAAAAGAGCCTAAAGGAAATGTGTTAAGAATTTTTATCGATAAAGAAGGAGGCGTTGATTTAGATTCTTGTGAAATGGCAAGCAATATTGTCAGTGATTGGTTAGATGAAGTAGATCCTATAGAAGATTCATATTTTTTAGAGGTTTCATCTCCTGGAGTAGAAAGAGAAATTAAAAATGATGAAGAATTAGAAACATTTATTGGAAAAAGAATTTTGGTAAAATGTTATAAAAAGTTAAATAATGAAAAAGAGTTTATTGGAAATTTAAAATCTTTTGATAAAGAAAATTTAACTTTGATAATTGGAAAGTCAAATGTTGATTTTTTAAGAAAAGATATTGCAATAATTAAATCACAAATTGAAATTTAAGGAGAAAATGATGAAAGGAACAACGGATTTTTTAAGAGCATTAGATGAAATCGAACGTGAAAAAGGTGTTTCTAAAGAGATAATTTTTGATTCTTTAGAAAAAGCACTTTTAAAAAGTTATGAAAAAAACTTTGGAGAATATGAAAATGTAAAAATAAATATTAACAGAACTACAGGAAAAGTTGAGCTTTTTGCGATAAAGACAGTAGTTGAAGTTGTTGAGGATAATATAACAGAAATTTCTTTGGATGAAGCAAAAGGTATTAGTACAAAGTATAAATTAGGAGATGAAGTGCCTATAAAATTAAAAACTATGGATTTTGGTAGAGTTGCTGCTCAAACTGCAAGAAATATTGTTATTCAAAAGATTAAAGATGCTGAAAGAGAAGTAATTTATAATGATTTTCAAGATAAAGAAAGAGAACTTATCTCAGGACAAATTCAGAGAATAGATAGGAATAATTTATTTATTAATCTAGGAAAACTTGAAGCAATTGTAACTCCACCTGAACAAATAAAAAATGAAGTTTATCGTGTAGGAGAAAGATTAAAATTTTATGTTAAGGAAGTAAAGAATACCCCTAAAGGAGCACAGGTTTTACTTTCAAGATCAGATGTTAATTTTGTTTTAAGATTATTTGAATTGGAAGTTCCTGAAATACTAGACGGAACGGTCGAAATTCAATCTATTGCTAGAGAACCAGGAAGTAGAACAAAAATTTCGGTTTTTTCTAAAAATGATGATGTAGATCCTGTTGGAGCCTGTGTTGGATATAAAAGGTCAAGAGTTAGTTCAATTATTAAAGAGTTAAGAGGAGAAAAAATTGATATTATCGTTTATAGTAAAGATGTAAAAGAATATTTATCAAACTCCTTAAGTCCATCAGAAGTTGTAGCGGTATTTACTAATGAAAGTGAAAATAGAGCAAGAATAATAGTTCCAGATTCACAATTATCATTAGCCATTGGTAAAGAGGGACAAAATGCAAGACTTGCAGCTAAACTTACAAATTGGAGAATAGATATTAAAGGTTTAGAAAAATATAGAGAAGATGTTGAAAACGGCTTAATTGAAGTTGGTTTTGATGGAGAACAAGAATTTATAGATAATGGTTATGAGTTATAGGTGTATTTATGAAAATGAAAAAAATTCCTATGAGAAAATGTGTTGCTTGTGGGGAACAAAAGGAAAAAAAAGAATTATTGAGAATTGTTAATAATAAAGAAGAAGGCATTTTATTAGACATAACTGGAAAAAAAAATGGAAGAGGTGCTTACATCTGTATTTCAAATAAATGTGTTAATAAAGCCAAGAAAAATAAGAGATTAAATATTGCATTAGAATCAGAAATTAGTGGTGAATTTTATGATGAATTAACAAATTATGTAGATTCTATTGAATAGCAAAGGGGTGCTAGTATGAGTAAAGTTAGAGTACATGAACTTGCAAAGGGGTTAAATCTTCAAAGCAAGGAATTAATTAATATAATCACTGGATTAGGTGTAGAAGTGAAGAGTCATATGTCTATCCTTGAAGGAAAAGATTTAGAAATTGTAATTGGACATTTTAGAAAAATTGAAGCAGAAAAAAATAAAAAAGATGAGAAAAAAGTAGTTAAAACTGAAAATAAGCCTGATAAAAAGAAAAATAATGTTAATAAAGAAAGAAAAGATAACTTTAATAAAGATAATAAAAATTCAAAAGAAGGTTATAAAAAAGATAATAAATTATTCAATAAAGATAATAAAGGACATAAAGAAGGATATAATAAAGATAACAAACAAAATTTCAGTAAAGATAATAAGACATTTAATAAAGATAAAAAAGGTAATTATAGTAAAGATAAAAAAGAAGGTTTTAACAAGGATAAAAAACAAAATTTCAATAAAGATAATAAACCTTTTAATAAAGACAAAAAAGAAGGATTCAGTAAAGATAATAGAAACTTTGGAAGGGATAAAAAAGATTCCGGAAGAAAGTTTGCTGATAGAAATAAAGAATTTTTAGATGATGTTGTAGAAGTAGTTGATCCAGCTATTGAAAAAAGAGATGCAAGAAAAACACATTTACAAGGTCAAGAAAAAAATAAGAAAAATAAGTCATTAAACGAGCACAAAATGAGGGAAGATAGAAATCCAAATCTTATTTTAAAGCCTGCTAAGAAGAAAAATAAAGCTAATCATAAAACTAAAAGTGATAGTGATCTAGAATTTGAAAACAAGGTAGAAAATGTTGGAGAAATAAAAATACCAGAAAGTATAACAGTAAAAGATTTTTCTGAAAGTTTAGGAGTTAGTAGTTCTCAAGTAATTTCAAAATTAATTGCATTAGGTATAATGGCAGGATTAAATCAAGAAATTGATTTTGACTGTGCAAGCTTGATTGCAGAAGAGTTTGGAAAAACAGTTGTATTAGAAACACCTGAAATAACTGAAGAAAATGAAATTTTATCTTTAGATTATGAAGATAAAAAAGAGGATTTGATAACAAGACCTCCTGTTGTAACAGTAATGGGTCATGTTGACCATGGTAAAACTTCTTTATTAGACTATATTAGAAAGTCTAAAGTTACAACACAAGAAGCAGGTGGTATTACTCAACATATAGGAGCTTATACAGTTAATATTAATAATAGTAAAATAGTATTTTTAGATACTCCTGGACACGAAGCATTTACAGCAATGCGTTCTAGGGGAGCAAAAGTTACAGATATTTCTATTCTTGTAGTAGCTGCAGACGACGGTGTTATGCCTCAAACTATTGAAGCAATTAACCATTCAAAAGATGCGGGAGTTCCAATCATAGTAGCTATTAATAAAATAGACAAAGAAGGAGCTAATCCTGAAAGAGTAAAGACCGAACTTTCAGATAATGGATTACTACCTGAAGATTGGGGTGGAGATGTAATCACTATGCCTGTATCAGCTAAAACTGGAGAAGGAATTGATGAATTACTAGAAATGGTTCTAATGGTTGCTGAAGTTGAAGAATTAAAAGCAAATCCAAATAGAATGGCTATTGGAACTGTAATTGAAGCACAACTTGATAAAGGTAGAGGCCCAGTAGCAACAATCTTAGTACAAAAGGGTACTTTAAATTCTGGAGATATAGTTATTTCAGGAACTTCTACAGGAAGAATTAGAGCTATGTTTGATGATAAAGGAAAGAAAATTAAGAAAGCTACACCTTCAATGCCAGCTGTTATTTTAGGTCTTTCAGAAGTACCAGAAGCAGGAAGCTTTATATATGCAGTTAAAGATGAAAAAACAGCTAGAGGATATGCTCAAAGAATTATAAATGTTCAAAAAGAAAATATGATTTCATCTGGAAACAAAGTTTCTCTTGATGATTTATTTGATAAAATTCAAGATGGTAATTTAAAAGAAATTAAAATTATTATTAAAACAGATGTTAGAGGAACTGTAGACGCTGTTAAGAATTCTTTAGAAAAATTGAGTAATGAAGAAGTTAAAGTTAATATAATACATGGTGCAGTTGGAGGAATTAACGAATCTGATGTAATGTTGGCTGCTGCAAGTAATGCAATAATAATTGGATTTAACGTTAGACCTTCACAAGGAGCAATCGACTTATCAAGACATGAAAATGTTGATGTCAGAACATATAGAGTAATTTATGATGCAATTGAAGATATTAAATTAGCTGTAAAAGGAATGTTAGCTCCTACTTTTGTTGAAGAAGTAATTGGTAGAGCTGAAGTTAGAGCAACATTTAAAGTTCCGGGAATAGGTACCGTAGCTGGAGTTTATGTCTTAAATGGTAAAGTTACAAGAAATGCAAAAGTAAGACTTCTTAGAGATGGAATTATTTTACATGAAGGTGAAATTAGTTCGTTGAAGAGATTTAAAGATGATGCAAAAGAACTTTTAACTGGATATGAAGGCGGATTGGGAATTGCAAACTATAATGATTTAAAAGAAACGGATATAATTGAAGCTTATATTGATAAGGAAGTTGAAAGATAGAGGTTTTTTATGAATACAAAAAGACTTGGGAGAATAGAATCTGAAATTAATAGAGTTTTGTCAGATGCTATTTATAACGGAATTAAAGATAATAGAATAAATCCATCAATAACAAATATAACAAAAGTTAGCGTAACAAATGATTTAGGCATTTGTTACGTTAGCATTGGTATTTTTGGAGATGAAAAAACTAAAGAAAAAACTATGAAAGGTCTTGAAAGTGCAACTGGGTATATGAAAAAAAGAATTTCAGATGCATTAGATTTGAGACATACTCCAAAGTTAATTTTTAAATTAGATGAATCATTTGAAAAAACAGCTTTAATGAATGAATTAATAATAAAAGTTTCTAAAGAGGATAGAGAAAAGAGAGAATTATATGGTAATGTTGATGAAGAATAATAGTCCTGGTGATATTTTAAATGTAATAAAAGAATCTGAAAATATTGGAGTTATTTCTCATAAAAATCCTGATGGAGACAATATAGGATCCACAATATCTGTAATACTCGGAATTAGAGAGAATCTAAATAAAAATATATTTGGAATAAAAGTAGATGACTTTCCAAAAAGCTTGTTATTTCTTGAAACTATTGACAATATAAAAGAAGTTGAAGAACAAGATTTAGACTTATTGATTTATGTTGATTGTGGTGAGATAGACAGACCTGGAGATATTGGTGAACATTTTAGAAAAAGAGCTAAAAAAACTATAAATATAGATCATCATAAGACTAATGATTATTTTGGAGACTTAAATTATGTGTTTCCTAATATGAGTTCAACTTGTGAAATAGTTTATAATTTATTTAAAGAATTTGATTTTAAGATTTCAAAAGATATTGCTGATTCTTTGTTGGTAGGAATAAATACTGATACTTATAGATTTTTATATGAATCATCTACGTCTTCTACTTTAAGAGTATGTGCTAATCTTTATGATTTAGGTGCAGATAAAGATTATATTTATAAAAAACTTTATCAAAATAATGTTTTTGAAGTTGAAATGCTAAAAAACAAATTAATAAATAGAGCAAAATTATACTTTGACAATAAGGTTGCAGTAATAGGAATGTTTGAGTCTGATTTTGAAGGTACCGATTTAACAATGGATATGGTTGATGATATCGTAAATTATTATAGAGATATTAATGGATTTGAAGTTTCTATTCTATTTAAAGAAATGAAAGAAGATTTATTTAAAGGTAGTGTAAGAAGTAAAGAATTTGTAGATGTTTCTAAAATATGTAGTCATTTTAATGGTGGAGGACATACAAGAGCAGCTGGTTGTGTTATAGATGGTGATTTTGAATCCGTTGTTAATTTGTTTTTAGAAAAATTAAAAAGTGAGTATCCAAATGAATTTTAATGGTATATTAAATGTTTATAAACCAAAAGGATTTACAAGTAGAGATGTAGTAAATATTGTTAGAAAGTTATATAAAACTAAAAAGGTTGGTCATGCGGGAACGCTTGATCCTAATGCGACAGGGGTTTTACCTATTGCCATTGGAAATGCTACAAAGATTGTCGATTATATTCAAAGCATGGGGAAATGTTATGTTGGAGAAATGACTTTAGGAATAGAGACCGATACTTTAGATATTTGGGGGCAAAGTCTTAACTCTAAGGAAATTTGTTTAGATAAAAATCAATTTTTTGAAGTTGTAAAAAAATATGATAGCAAAAAAATTTGGCAAATACCTCCAATGTATTCTGCTTTAAAAAAAGATGGAAAAAGATTATATGAGTATGCGAGATTAGGTATTGAAGTAGAAAGAGAAAAAAGAGAGGTTGAAATTGATTCTCTCATAATTCTTAATTTTTATGATAATAAGATACGATTTGAAGTAAATTGTTCCAAAGGAACATATATTCGTACACTATTTAATGATATAGCTTTAGATACTGATAATTTTGCTTATATGAGTTCTCTTTGTAGAAGTAAATATGGAATATTTACAATTAAAAATGCTTTATCATTAGAAAGACTTAAAAAATTTGATGAAATGCAATTAAAAAATTCATTAATTAATGTAGAAGATGTTTTTGAATATGGAAGCATAAATTTTGATAAAAAATATTTTAAACATATTTCAAATGGGCTTAGAAAAACATTTAATATTGAACAAGAAGGAATATTTAAAATATATTGTGATGATATTTTTATTGGTATCGGAGAGCTTATTCCACAAGAAAATGGAAAATTGTTAAAAATGAGAAACATATTCTATAAAGTTGATGATATCTAGTATTTCAAATTTTTAATTGAATAATATTATATAATAAATTGAAAAAATCTAGTGACTAAACACTAGATTTTTTACTATATAATTTCTAATAATTTTCTATTCAGTTTTGAAATTGGAAGTCCAACGATATTAAAATAGTCACCATTTATATGTTTTATTAAAAGACTAGCACCATCTTGTATTCCATATCCACCAGCTTTATCGTATGGATTTTCATTTTTAATATAAGATTCAATTGTTTCTTTTTGAATTTCGTCCAAGTCATAAAATGATACATAACTTTTTTCTGAAAATGTTGAGAAAGCATTATTAAAGTATATTGTAACTGAGGTTTGGACAATATGTTCTTTTCCAGATAAATATTCTAACATATATTTTGCTTCTTCATAATTGTTTGGCTTTCCAAACAAATACATATCATCATAGACAATTGTATCTGCTGAAATAATTAAAGCACTTTTGTAATCTTTAGCTACATCTTTACATTTTTCAAAAGATAGTATATCACATAATTCACTAAATTTTGACTTGTCATCTTTAGATGTCTTACTTAAAAACTTTTGTTCTAAATTTCTCTCATCAATATTAGCAGGAATCACTTTGAATTCATTAAATATGAATTTTAAAAGTTCTTTTCTTCTTTGTGAATTACTAGCTAATATTATATCAAAATTATCCATAAAATTCTCCTAACAAATTTTTATAATTAAATTATATCAAAAATAAAAAAACATCTCAATATTTTACAATAGTAAGATGTTTTTTAATCCAGTATTACTCAACTTTTAATAGAATATAAAATTATTACTTAATAATTTATAATTTATATTAAATCAACTTTCCAGTTACTCCATACATTATCATGAAAAAACAAGACAAAGTGAAAGTTGTAAAAGATAATAGTAATTTCACCATTTCTAAAGTGTTGAACTCTGAATTTCTATTTTTTCTTTTTTGCATAATTCTTTCCTCCAATCAATAAATCACTTTTTAAGTTACTTTTATTATACAACACAAAAAATAACTTGTCAAGCTACTTTTTTTGAAAAAATTAAAAAAATTAGAAAATAAATTGCTTTTTAAGTTATTTTGTTGTATAATTATTATAGAATAGTAGAGGTGATAATATGACAACAGGAGAAAGATTAAAAGAGCTTAGACAAAAAGCTAATCTTACACTGCAAGATGCCGGTGAACTAATTGGCACAAGTAAACAAAATTTATTTAAGTATGAAAATGATATAATAACAAATATTCCAATAGATAGATTATTGAAGCTAGCAGAAATTTATAATTCAAGCCCAATAGAAATTTTAGGATGGGAGCATTATTCAAATACTCCTAATTCTACAAAGGCATCAATATATAATTATTTACCTTATGGTGTTTCTGCAGGGCTACCTGATGGACCTAACTATGATGTTGAGCTTGAAAAAATAGAAATAAGTGATTCTGTTATGGGACCTTATGCAAATGACGATGATATTCTTATAATGCATGTTAATGGAGAGAGTATGAATAAAGTAATACCAAATGGAAGTTATATTGCTGTTAAACTGAATTATCCAGTTTATAATTTAGAAGATGAAGATATTGTAGTCTTTTCTGAAAATGGAGAATATAGTTTAAAATTATTTTTTAGAGATGGGGAAGATATAATTTTTAGACCTTGTTCTACTTATCATTCATTTACGGATTTAAAATTTTCAAAAGATGATGAATTTAGCATTTTAGGAAAGGTTGTTATGTATTGTGTTAATTTATAGTAAAAAAATAATATAAATGTTAAATATAAAAAGTGTAGATATTTTATCAGTTTATCTACACTTTTTTATATTAAATATTAAATTTTTAGAATAGCTATAGCTAACATAAAATATATTATCAAACTGGTTGCATCCACAATAGTTGTTATAAGTGGTGCAGCTGCACTTGCTGGATCCATTTTTAGTTTCTTTGCAATTAATGGAAGTACTCCACCCGCTAGATTCGCAGAAATCAACGAAATTGCTATTGTAAGGCTAACCACAAAACTTATTGCAAAAGTTGTGCTTTTGGATCCGAAAATATATAATCTTATAAAATTAGTGATAAATAATATTAGTCCGCAAAGTAGTCCAACAGTTAATTCTTTTTTTAGAACAACAAAAAAATCTTTTATGTTTAAATCATCGACAGCAATTCCTCTTATTACCATAGTTGAACTTTGTGCTCCTGCATTACCAGCAGTCGACATTATAATTGGAATTGATGCTGATAAAATAGCTAATGCACTTAGTTTATCTTCAAAATATTGTAAAATATATCCAGTAAAAGTTGCAGAAATCATTAGAATTAAAAGCCAAGATATTCTTGATTTTACCATTTCCTTAATTCCTGTTTTCAAGTAAGATCCATCTGTCGGAACAATACCACTCATTTTATGAATATCTTCGGTTGCTTCTTCATTTAAAATATCCAAAACATCATCTGCAGTAACAATCCCAATTAGACAATTTTGATTATTTAATACACAAATAGTTGTTAAGTCATATTTACTCAATAAATGGGCAACTTCTTCTTGGTCTGTGTTTGTATATACATAATGAATATTTTTATCCATTATTTCTGAAATTAACTTATCATTTTTTGAAATAATGATATCTCTTAAATTTACTATTCCAACTAGAACTCTTTTTGTATTAATTACAAAGCAAACATTGACCGTTTCCGCAATTTCGGCTTGTTCTTTAATTTTTTTTATTGCTTCTTCAACTGTATCTTCTTCACAAAGTTCTACAAAGCCAGTACTCATTACAGATCCAGCAGTATTTTCTTCATAACTTAAAAGAGTATTTATTTCTTTTCGATGTTCTGAAGGTACATTGTCTAAAATGTATTTAATAACATTAGCTGGCATTTCTTCAAGAAAATCTATTATATCATCACTAAACATATTATCTAAAATACTTTTTACTTCCATAGATGATAATGCTGATATTAATCTTTCTTGATGCAATGAATCTAAATAAGTAAATAATTCAGCAGAAATGTCTTTTGGTAAGATTTTAAAAACAAAAATTGCTTCATCAAGTTCTAATTCACTAAATATTTCACTTAAATCAACTATATTATATTCATCAAAAATTTCTCTTATTAATAAGACTTTTTTTTCTTTTATTAATTCAGGAAGTAGGGAAGATAATTGTTCTTTACTATATTCTAAAAAATTATATTCCATAAATTCCACCTCCTAAAAATAAAGATGCAAGAGTAAAATATATTGTTAGTGAAATAGCATCACAAACTGTAGTCAAAATCGGGCCACTCATTGATGCAGGATCTTGTCTTAAAGTGCTAGCTAATAATGGTAAAATTCCACCAATTAAATTTGCAATAGTTATAATTATATAAATAGTTGCTGAAATTAGGATTGCTATAGACATAGAAATATTTGGCATAAAAATTAGAATTCTTAATATATTTACAGTAAATAATATCGCTCCTAAAATTAAAGAGTTTAAAAATTCAGTTTTTATTACATATTTAAAGTCATTTATATTTAAATTATCAATAGCAATACCTCTAACCACCATTGCACTTGATTGACTACCAGCATTTCCTGCAGTATCCATAAGCATTGGTATAAAAATTACTAAAGATGGAAATTTTAGTGTTAAGTCAGTATTTTTTGCAAGAATAAATCCAGATACTGTCGCAGAAATCATAAGTATTAAAAGCCAAGTGATTCTACTTTTTACCATTTCAATTATCGACATATTTACATAAGAACCTTCTATAGGTGTGATACCACCCATTTTTTGTAAGTCTTCTGTAACTTCTTCTTGAATAATGTCATACACATCATCAATAGTAATAATTCCAATAAGTCTATGTTGATCATTTACTACTGGTAGTACTAATAAATCATATTTTGTAAATATTTTTGCAACTTCTTCTTGATCTTCATCACATTCAACAGATATAACATCTGTTTCCATAATTTCAGAAATTAGCGTATTTGATGAAGCTAACAATATGCTTTTCATTGAAACAAAACCTAAAAGTATATGTTGATCATTAGTTATATAACAATAAGAAATAGTTTCAGCAAGTCTTTCTTTATCTTTAATCATTTTTAGTGCTTCATCTGCTGTGATTTCTGGATCTAGTTCAACATAATCAGTGCTCATTACAGAACCAGCACTATTTTCTTTAAAATTTAAAATCATATTTATTTCACTTCGTCTTTGATTAGAAGCTGAATCTAAAACTCTTTTAACAATATTTGCAGGAAGTTCTTCTAGAAAATCACTTATATCATCCGTAAACATATAGTCTAACATAACTTTTATTTCATGATCTTGTAATCCATTTATTACTTGTTGTTTCATATTTTGAGGAAGATAAGCAAAAATTTCTGCCGTTTTTTCTTTTTTAATAACCTTAAACATAAATAGAATTTCTTTAATCTCAAAATATTCTTCAAAAATATTTGCAAGGGTTACTTCATTTGTATCATAAATCAAATCTCTTAAATGAAAAATATTTTTTTCTTCTAATGAAATTCTTAATTCATTAGCAATATTTTTGCTTTTTTCTAAAGAATTTTCTTTTAAGTCCATATATCTCCTCCTTAATAAAAATTTGTAAAATACATTCAAATACATTATATCATATTTTACATTTTATAAAAAACTATTTTTAAAATAAAATTATTAATTGAAATTTAAAATAATTAAACTAAGTATTAATTGTATCTTTAAAAACTTCTAATAAAATGTTGAAAATATAATATTTTTATGGTACAATTTATTATGAATATATTTGTATTAATTATATTATTAATTAGTCATTTGATTTAAGTATAATTATTTTAAGATTAAGGTTGAAAAATGAGGATAGTATCTGGAAAAAAGAGAGGATTAAAATTATTATCTCCTGTAGATTATAGAGTAAGACCAACTACAGATAAAATTAAAGAGTCAATTTTTAATATTTTGTTTGAAATAGATGAAAATTCTATTGTGTTAGATTTATTTTCTGGTAGTGGTGCTATTGGAATTGAATTTCTAAGTAGAGGTGCAGATAAGGCTTATTTTTGTGATTTTTCTGATGACAGTATAAAAATTACTAGGCAAAATATTGAGAATGCTGAATTTTTGGAAAAATCAATTATTATAAAAAAAGATTATATGGAATGTTTAAATTATTTTTACAAAAATAATTTAAGATTTGATTATATATTTTTAGACCCTCCATATAGAAATGATTACATGAAAAACACTTTAGATTTCATTTGGAATTACAATATTCTAAATGAGGATGGAATAATCATTATAGAAACAGATAAGGATATAATTATTGAAGACTTTGATGTAATAAAAGAAAAAAAATATTCTAAGACTAGAGTGATATTTTTAGAAAGGAAAAAATAATAATGAAGGTAGTTTTTCCGGGTAGTTTTGACCCTTTAACTAATGGTCATAAAAATATTATTTTAAAAACTTTAAAAATTTTTAATTCTGTAGATATACTTATTTTAAATAATATGAATAAAAAAACACTTTTTACACTTGAAGAAAGACAAAATATTATTTCAAAGATATTTAAAAAGTATGATAATGTTGATATAAATATATATTCTGGGTTATTGAGTGATTATGTTAAAGATAATAATGTCAACATTTTAGTAAGAGGTGTTAGGAATACTTTAGATTTTGAATCTGAGAAGATTAATGCTAAAGTAAATCAAGAGCTTTGTGGGGTACAAACAATTTTA
This sequence comes from Parvimonas sp. M20, assembly GCF_035282425.1. Lineage (NCBI taxonomy): Bacteria > Bacillati > Bacillota > Tissierellia > Tissierellales > Peptoniphilaceae > Parvimonas > Parvimonas sp. M20. Next base: position 13,501 of record NZ_JAYKBQ010000003.1, read on the forward strand.
TTATTTTCTGAATCTTCGGAAGAACATATTAGTTCAACTGTTGTTAAAGATGTATTCTTTAACGGTGGTAATATTGAACCATATGTAGATAAGGTTGTTTTAGATATATTAAGTGAAAAATTTAGGAGGAATGAATAATGGAAATTTTAGAATTAATTGATCGTATTGAAGACTTGGTGGAAGAAAGTTCAAGTTTACCTTTTTCAAAGAAAGTTATGGTAGACTCTGAAGCATTATTTTTCATACTTAAAGAAATGAGAGAAAATATTCCTGAAGAAATCAAACAAGCAGAGTGGGTTAATGCAGAAAAAGATAGAATTTTAAATGAAGCTACTAAAGATGCAAATCAAATTTTAGAGCAAGCTAATAAAGAAGCTTCTAAAATTAAATCCGTTGCTGAATTAAGATGTCAACAAATGATCAATGAAAGTGACGTAGTGGTTGCTGCTGAAAGTAAAGCAAATGACATATTACTAAAAGCTGAACAAAATGCAAAGACTATAAAAATGCAAACTAATACTTATGTTGATGATGTTTTATCTAAAACACAAGAAAGATTAAGAGATATAATTACTGTTTTAGATAATAACAGAAATGAAATTAGAAAATAATTGGAGAAATAATGAACAAAGTTACTGAAAATTTGATTTTAGATATTGAAGATATTAGGAATTTATTTGGAAATTTAGATTCTAATATAGATTTTATTTCTAAAAAATTTGACGTTTCTATAAAAAATAGTAATGAAGGCTTGTCTATAACTGGAGATGAAAAAATGGTTTTACTATGTATTAAAACTATTGAGTTTTTAGTTAGAGATAAGTCATTAGAAAGTTTGGATAAACAAAAAATTTCTTATGTAATTGAGAAAGTAAAAAGCGAAAATAAGGATATATTAAATGATTGGTTAGATTATGTTATATGTTTAAATGCAAAGTTAAAACCTATCAAACCTAAGACTTTAGGTCAAAGGAAATATATATCTGCAATAGAAGAAAATATAATTACTTTTGGTATAGGTCCTGCAGGAACTGGAAAAACATTTTTAGCTATTGCGATGGCTGCTAAGGCTTTAAAAAATAATTCTGTATCAAAGATTATTTTAACAAGACCAGCAGTTGAAGCGGGTGAAAACTTAGGTTTTTTACCTGGTGATTTACAAGAAAAAATTGATCCATATTTAAGACCATTATATGATTCGTTGTATAATATTTTAGGATATGATAATTTTCTTAGACTAAAAGAAAAAGGTATTATTGAAGTTGCACCTTTAGCTTATATGAGAGGACGAACATTAGATGATGCCTTTATAATTCTTGATGAAGCTCAAAATGCAACTAATGAGCAAATGAAGATGTTTTTAACGAGAATAGGATTTGAGTCTAAAGCTGTTATTACTGGAGATATTACTCAAATTGACTTAGGTAGAAGAAAAAATTCAGGCCTTGTTTCAGTAAGTAAAATCTTGAATAATATCAATGGAATAAATTTTAATTATTTTGATAGTTCCGATGTTGTAAGGCATAGTATAGTTATGAAAATAATAGATGCTTATACAAAATATGAAGATGGTTTAGTGGAGAAGAAATGATGAATGTTCTTTTTGATAATAGACAAGATTCTTTTGTTGTATCAGAAAATCTTAAAGCAAAAATAGTTGAATGTATTAAAACAGCTTTAAGAGTTGAAAATAGAGAAATAAGTAATGTTGAAGTTTCTGTATCATTTGTTACAAATGAAGAAATAAAAAATATAAATTCTGAATTTAGAAATATTAATAAAGAAACGGATGTGCTTTCTTTTCCAATGGATTTTGAGTTTTCAGAAGAAGGTATGCCTTATATTTTAGGAGATATTATTATTTCTACCGAAAAATCTATGGAACAAGCAAAAGAGTTTGGGCATAGTATTGATAGAGAAATATTATATTTAGTTTGTCATTCGGTTTTTCATTTACTTGGATATGACCATATTGAAGAGTCAGACAAATTAGTTATGAGAAATAAGGAAAAAGAAACTATGAAATTGATGGAAGTTTTTAAAAATGAGAAAGAATTCTAATTTTTTTGAAAGTTTTCTTTGTGCTTTCAAAGGAATAATATATATTTTTAAAACAGAGAAAAATTTTAGATTTCATATTGTATTTTCTTTGTTAGTATTGTTGTGTTCTTTAATTTTAAGTTTGTCGTGCGTTGAATTATCTGTAATATTGATTATGATAGCAGTTGTTTTGACTTTAGAAATTATTAATACTATCATTGAAAATATTATGGATTTTTTATGTAAAGAATATAATTTTAAGGTAAAAATTATAAAGGATATGGCATCGGGAACTGTTTTAGTTTCAGCTTTTATTTCTATGATAGTTGGTCTTTTAATATTTGTTCCCAAAATAATAGTTATGATTGGTGGTTAAATGAATATTTATAAAAAAATGATAGACTGTGCTTTAGATAGTCAAAAAAAAGCTTATACACCATATTCAAATTTTAAAGTAGGAGCTTGTGTATTAACTGATTCAGGAAAGTTATATGGTGGCTGTAATATAGAAAATGCATCATATACGCCTACAGTTTGTGCAGAAAGAGTAGCTATATTTAAAGCTGTATATAATGGAGAAAAAAAGATTACAAAAATTGCGGTTGTTGGAAAAGAAAATTCTTTAACATATCCTTGTGGAGTTTGTAGACAGGTTATAAGAGAATTTTGTTCTGATGATTGTGAGATAATTATAATAAAAAATGAGCAAGAATATAAGATAGTAAAATTTTCAGAAATTTTACCTTATAGTTTTGGTCCAGAGGATTTATAATATGGACAATATAAAATCAGGATTTGTTACAATTGTTGGAAGATCAAATGTTGGTAAGTCAACATTATTAAATAGAATAATAGGAGAGAAAATTTCAATTATTTCTAACAAACCACAAACTACAAGATCTAATTTAAAATTAATATATAATTCATTGGATTCTCAAATTATTTTCCTTGATACTCCTGGTATTCAAAATCCTAAAAATAAATTGGGAGAATTTATGTTAAAGGAAGCTAGAAGCTCTCTTAAAGATGTAGATTTAATTTTGTATATGGTAGATGTTAATTTTGAAATAAGAGAATTGGATAATTTAATAATTGATATGCTGAGGAAAATTAATCTTCCAAAACTATGTATTATTAATAAGATAGATACATTAAATGCAGATGAGCTTTGTAAACTTATTTCAAAGTATGAGGATATGGACTTGTTTGAAAAAATTATTCCAATATCTGCTTCAGAAGGTACTAATGTATATAATTTAATAGATAGTATAAAATCTTATTTACCTTATGGACCTAAATATTACTCAGATGATATGATTACAGACCAGTCTGAGAGAGAAATAGTAAGTGAAATAATAAGAGAGAAAGCTCTTAATTTTTTAAGGGATGAAATTCCACATGGAGTTAATGTATTAATTGAAAAATTTTCAATAAGAAAAAATAAGCCAATTATTGATATTGATGCAATTATTTGTGTTGAGAAAAAATCACATAAAGGTATGGTAATTGGTAAAAATGGAGATATGATATTAAAAATTGGAAAGTCTGCTAGACTAGATATAGAAAAGTTTTTAGATTCAAAAGTTAATTTAAAACTTTTTGTTAAAATTGATGACGATTGGAGAAACAAATCATTTAAGGTGAAAGAATTTGGATATTTTAGAAAATAGTATTTATAATAATATAAATGGCTTTGTTATTTCGGAAAATGCTTATTTAAATAATGCTAAAATATTTAGAGTATATACTGATGAGTTTGGACTTATCTCAATTTATACTAAAAATATTGAAATGTATTTATCCATGTACTCTAATTATAATTTTAAATTAAATTACCGAAACGAATTTTTCTATTGTAATGAATATGAACTACTAGAATTTTTTTCTTTTAAATCTAAAGAGCATATTTTGTTTTTGAATATTCTTTCAGAAATAATTTTAAAGACTAGTGTACCTGAATTAAAAAATATAGAAATATATGATTTAATAAATGAGGTATTAAGAATAAAGAAAATAGATTATAAGATAATATTAAGTTATTTTATAATTAAATACTTGCTTTTTAATGGATATCATATACTATTTGATGACGAGAAAAATATAAAAAATTATAATTTTGATATATCTGAATTACTTATAAATTCTAGCTTAAAGTATAAGGATAAATACAACTATATAATTAATGAACATGAATACAATTATATTTATTTGTTATACAATTCTAAAAATTTAGAAAATATTGATTTAAAGTGTATTAACTTGAATTTTTCAAGAATTCTTGGAATATTAATAAATGCATTCTGCTTAAATTTTAATATATATCAATTAAAAAGTTTTAACATAAGGTGATAGAAATGTCTTATATAAAGAAAGAAAAAATTGAAGAAATAAAAGAAAAATTGGATATAATTTCAGTTGTTAGTGATTATGTATCCTTAAAAAAAAGTGGAAGGTATTATATGGGAAATTGTCCTTTTCATAGCGAAAAGACACCTTCTTTTTTTCTTTATCCAGAAACAAATACTTTTCATTGCTTTGGATGTGGTAAACATGGGGATAGCATTTCATTTATTATGGAAATGGATTCATTAGATTATGTTAGTACTTTAAAAAAATTAGCTGAAAAGTTTGGAATTGAATTAGAATATGATAATTCTTTTAATACTAATAACAAAAAAAATCTTGATAAATATTATGAAATTAACGAATTTACAGCAAGGTATTACTATAAAAATATGATGGAAAATTCAGTTCCTAAACAATATCTATCAAAAAGAGGTATTAACCAAAAATCAATTAATCTTTTTTTTATTGGTTATGCTGATGAAAACTGGAAATCTCTTTATAATGAATTAAAATTAAAAAATATGGATATTGAAATCGCCGAAGAGTTGGGACTTATAATAAAAACTAAAACTGGAGATTATATTGATAGATTTAGAAATAGAATTATGTTTCCTATTTTAAATACAAGTAAAAAAATTATAGGTTTTGGTGGAAGGACTATTGTAGACGATAGTGCAAAATATTTAAATTCTCCTGAAAGTGTTGTATTTAAAAAAGGTGATAATCTTTATGCTCTTGATAAAATAATAGAAAATAATATTAGAAATAAAATTTTAATTGTTGAAGGATATATGGATGTGATATCTTTGTATCAAAGTGGTGTAAATTATTCTGTTGCAGGACTTGGAACTGCATTTACTGAAAGCCAAGCAAGACTTATTAAAAGATATTTTAGAAATAATGTATATTTGTGCTATGATGGTGATAACGCAGGAGCAAGTGCAACCGATAAAACTAATGCTGTATTTAATGAAATTTCAGTAAAACCTAATATAATAATGCTTCCGGATAAATTGGATCCAGATGATTATATAAAAAAATTTGGATTAGACGAGTTTAATAAGCTTATAGAATCTCCATATGATATTAATGGTTTTAACTATGAAATATTGAAGAAAAATAAAAAAAATTCTAATTCAATTACAGATAATTCAATTTTTTATGACTCGATATTAGATTTTTTAGTTAAGATTGATACTAATATACTAAGAGATTTATATATAAATAAAATTTCTAATGAATTTGGCTTAGATAGTAATTCACTTAAAGAAGATTTTTTAAACTATGATAAAAAAGAAAAAGTAGTTAAAAAAAAGGATGAAGAAACTGAAATAAATTATAAGACAGAGAATTTATTGTTAAATTCTGACAAAAAAGTTTTAATATTGGGTATCATACTACTAATGAGATGTGAAAATAACGTACTGAAGATTATTAATAAATTGGAAGAATTATCTAAAAATTCAAATTTATTTGAAATATTTAGTTATGTTAAAAATAATGCTGAAAATAATACTATAACTGTTCCATCTGTATTAATTGATGAATTTAAAAATAGTATAGAGAATTTAAAAATTGTAGAATATATAGTTAAATGTTATAATGAAAAGATAAAATTATCAGCATTAGATTATAATAGATTGCTTGATATAACTATTTTAAATTTTGAAATTAGAAAAACAACTTTAAATATTGAAAAATTAAAACAAATGGATAAAACTAATGAATCAGTAATATCGAATTTGAATTACAATATAGAAAAGTTGATGGAATTAAACAGGAATCTTAAAAATATTGAGAAAGGGGTTCATCATGAATAATAAATTAAATGATATTGAATATGATGAAGTAAAAATTCTAATAATAGAGGAACTTACAAAATATGCTAATGAACATGGCGGTTTTGTTAATAACAAGTATCTTGAATCTTTAGATTTGTTTAATTTAATAGATATTGATGATATTGAAGAAATAAAATCAAAATTAGCTGATAATCAAGTGGAGTTTATTGATGAAAGTGAAAATTTGGAGGATCTTGAAATTACAGATGATTTAATTGATTTAGAAGATGAAAAAGAAGATCCTGAAGATGAAGAAATTAAATTAGAAGATTTTTCTGACTTAAAGGGTTTTAATATTGATGATCCTGTTAAAATGTATTTAAAAGAGATTGGTAAAATACCTTTGTTAAGTGCTGATGAAGAAAGAATTTTAGCAGAAAATATGGAAGCAGGAGATATTGAAGCTAAGAAAAAATTAGCAGAAACAAACTTAAGACTTGTAGTTAGTATAGCTAAAAGATATGTTGGAAGAGGAATGCAATTTTTAGACTTGATTCAAGAGGGAAATATGGGTCTAATGAAAGCGGTTGAAAAATTTGATTTTAGAAGAGGCTTTAAGTTTAGTACTTATGCTACTTGGTGGATAAGACAAGCAATTACTAGATCTATAGCTGATCAAGCGAGAACTATAAGAATTCCAGTTCATATGGTTGAAACTATAAATAAATTAGTTAGAATAGAAAGACAATTAGTTCAAGAACTTGGACGAGAACCTACAAACGAAGAAATTTCAGAACACATGGGAATAGAAGTTGACAAGGTAAATGAAATAAGAAAAATTGCTCAAGAACCTGTAAGCTTGGAAACTCCTATTGGGGAAGAAGATGATAGCCATTTGGGTGATTTTATTGAAGATGAAACAGCCATTGCTCCAGATGAAGCAGCAAATTTTTCTATGTTAAAAGAACAATTAAATCAAGTTTTGAGTACTCTTTCAGATAGAGAGAAAAAAGTTTTAGAACTTAGATTTGGACTTAATGATGGTACACCTAGAACTTTAGAAGAGGTTGGTAAAGAATTTGAGGTTACTAGAGAAAGAATAAGACAGATTGAGGCTAAAGCACTTAGAAAATTAAAACATCCAAGCAGAAGCCAAAAATTAAAAGATTTCTTGGAATAGATATATGGCTAGTTTAAGATTAAAAAAGATTTGCAATTTAGTTGATGAAAATTCGATTGTTGCAGATATAGGAACTGATCACGGAATAATACCTATAGAATTATCGAAAAATAATATATCAAAAAAAATTATTGCAACTGATATTAGTAAAAGCTGTCTAGAAAAATTAGAACAAAAGCTAATATATAATAGCAACATAGTAAATATTGAAACTAGAGTATCTGATGGTTTAGATTGCTTTGATGAATTTGAAGTAGATACAATAATTATATCTGGTATGGGTGGAATTCTAATTAAAGAAATTTTAGAAAAAAATCTAAATGTTGCAAAATCTGCAAATAACTTAATTTTATCTCCAAATAATTCATTGGATATTCTTAGAAAATTTTTATTGCATAATAATTTTGTTATAGAAAGAGAAGATGATGTAATAGAAAATAAAAAATATTATCAAATTTTGAAGGTAAAAAGAGGTAAAGATTTTTACAGAAATGATTTTGAATACTTATATGGTAAGTTGCTTATAAAAAACAAATCTGAGAATTTAAAATTATTTTTAGAAAATGAACTAAAAAAATATACAGATATTGCAGATAAAATTAGTAAACAAAGTAAAAATAATGAAAGAATTATAGAAATTACTAATTTAATAAATGAAATTAGAGGGATTTTAGATGAATTTTAAAGTAAGTGATATTATAGAATTATTAGATACCGAATATTCATTTTCCTTACAAGAAGATTGGGATAATTCAGGATTTCAGATTGGGAATCTCAAAGCTGAAGTTAAAGGAATTTTACTAGCACTTGATATTACGATTGATTCAATTAATTGTGCAGTATCAAATAATATTAATTGCATTATCACACATCATCCTTTATTTTTTGAAAAAATTCAATATTTAAATGTGAATTCTGAATATTATAAAAAGCTTGAACTATTGATGAATAATAAAATTAATGTGATTTCTCTCCATACACCTTTAGATATTCATCCAAATGGAGTAAATAAATATTTGGCAGATAAATGTTTATTAAATAATCAAGAAGTTTTTGTTGATTATAAAGATGGTTATGGTTATGGAATAGTTGGAAGTATTGAAAATGATACATTCAAAAATTATCTTACAAAACTAAAAAATAATTTTGAAAATCCAATACTATATTTTGGTAATATTGAAAAAAGTATTTCAAAAGTTGCAGTACTAGGAGGGTCAGGAGCATTTTCTATTAAAAATGCAATTTCAAAGAAAGTAGATTTATTAATTAGTTCAGATTTTAAGTATCATGATATTCAATTAGCTTTAGAAAATAATCTAAATATTATTGACTTGGGTCATTTTGAGTCAGAAATTTCAGGCTTATTATCTTTAAAAGAATTTTTGATAAATAAAAATAGTAATTTAAAAATATTACTTTATAGAAATAATATTTTTAAAAGAAATATATTTTAATCTAATTAAGTAAAACAGATAATCGCGTGAGCTAATCACGAGGAAAGTCCGTGCACCACAGAGCAGGATGCTGGATAACGTCCAGTGGGGGCGACCCTAAGGCTAGTGCAACAGAGATATACCGCCATTTATAATGGTAAGGGTGGAAAGGTGAGGTAAGAGCTTACCAGCATATAGGAGACTATATGGCTATGTAAACCCCATTCGGTGCAAGATCAAGATTGAACTTTTGTAGCTGCTCGCTACGTTCATAGGTAGATTGCTTGAACAAATTGGCAACAATTTGTCTAGATAGATGATTGTCTAATACAGAACACGGCTTATAGTTTTGCTTAATATTTATAATTAAATATAAGGTATTACCTTATATTTTTTTACTTTTACATATAAGGAGATTTTAATGAATTTAGAAAAACAAGTATTAAATTTTATGAAAAAAAAGAATTATATTCCATTAACAAAGGAAGAACTAGCTGTAGCTTTAAATATTTCATTTAATAGTTTGAAGCAATTTTTTAAATTATTAGATTCTCTTGTTAATAATAAAAAAATATCATTAATTGACTATAAATATAGTATTTATCAAAAAAAGGAAATTTTAAAAGGTAAGATTTCTTTTACAACTAAAGGTAATGCATTTTTTATCTCTGAAGATGATATTGATGACGTTTTTATTCCAAAAAAGGAATTAAATCACGCTAATCATAATGATGATGTTGAAATAGAAATAATAAAAGAAAAGGGAATAAACTCGAAAGCTGAAGGTAGAGTTATAAATGTTTTAAATAGAAATAGCAATTTAATTGTTGGTACTTTTACAGAAAATAAAAACTTTGGGTTTGTAGTTCCTGATGATATTAAATGTAATTATGATATTTTTATAAAAAAAGGTGATAAAAACGGAGCTAGAACTGATGATAAAGTAGTTTGTAAATTAATTAAATTTCCGGATAAACAGAAAAATCCTGAGGGAATAATAATTGAAGTAATAGGAAATAAAAATGATAAAAACACTCAAATAATTTCTTTATTAAAAGATATGGAAATTCCATATAAATTTTCCAATAAGATTAATAAAGAACTAGAAGAACTAAAACAAATGGATATAAAAAAAGAAATTAAAAATAGAGTAGATTTTAGAAATTTATTTACTGTTACTATTGATGGAGCTGATGCAAAAGACTTTGATGATGCCATATCTATTGATAAAAAAGAAGATGATTATGTGCTCTATGTTCATATAGCAGATGTATCTCATTATGTAAAAAAAGACAGCAAGTTAGATAGAGAAGCCTATAAGAGAGGTAATAGTGTATATTTAATTGACTATGTAGTTCCTATGTTACCAGAATTACTTTCTAATAATCTTTGTTCTTTAAATCCTAATACTGATAAATTAGCTATTACTGTGAAAATGATAATTGGGGAAAATGGTAATGTTAAAGAATATAAATTTTATGAATCCGTTATAAATAGTAATTATAGGTTAGTTTATGATGATGTAACAGATTTTTTAGAGGGTAAAAAGCATTTTTATAATGATAAAACTTTAAAAGAAAAATTATTAGTTATGAAAGAATTAGATGATATTTTAACTAATAAAAGAATAAATAGGGGAACTATAGATTTTAATTTTCCTGAAATTGCAATTACTTTTGACAAAGATGGTAAAGTTGAAAATATAACAAAGAAAGAAAATGGGTTAGCAAATAGAATAATTGAGTCCTTTATGATATGTACTAATGAAGTAGTTGGAAAGCATTTTGGAGATTGTGATATTCCTATAATATATAGAATTCATTCTAAACCACCAGAAGATAAATTAGAAATCTTAAGAAATCATTTAAATCGTTTAAATATAGAAATGAAACCTATAGATATGATTTCTTCAAAGTATCTAAGTGAAATAATAGATCAATTTAAAGATACAAATAGATCTGATTTTATAAACTATTCTATTTTAAGATCTATGACTAAAGCTAGATATTCTCCAAATATTGATATACATTTTGGATTGGCAACATTTTTATACTGTCATTTTACTTCTCCTATAAGAAGATATGCAGATTTAACTGTTCATAGAACTTTAAAAAATTATTTGCATTCAAATATTGAAATACCAAAAAATTATATAAGCTACTTAGATATAACTTCTAATCATATAAATGATACTGAAGTACTAGCTATTGATGCAGAAAGAAAGTTAGAAGATATCAAAAAAGTGGAATTTATGAAAAATAAAATAGGTCAAGTTTTTAAAGGAATTATCGTTTCAGTTACTTCATTTGGACTTTTTGTGCAATTAGAAAATACTGTTGAAGGACTTGTTAAATATGAAGATATTATGAATGATTACTATGAATTTGATGAACAAACATTAACGGCTATCGGTAGAAGAACAAAAAGTGTATTCGATATTGGAATGGGAGTGGAAGTTATTGTTGCAAAAGTAAATGAAATAACTAATGAAATAAATTTTTATTTAAATAGGTGATATTATGAGAGATAAGACGACTATAAAAACAATAGCGAACAATAAAAAAGCAAGACATGATTATTTTATAGAAGATATCTACGAAGTTGGGATTTCTTTATCAGGAACTGAAGTCAAAAGTATTAGACAGGGAAAAGTTTCTATTAAGGAGAGTTATTGTTCAATTAAGAGTGGAGAAGTTTTTATTCTTGGAATGAATATAACACCTTACGATCATGGGAATATATACAATTTAGAACCTACAAGAGAAAGAAAATTACTTTTAAATAAAAGAGAAATTAATAAATTAATTGGACAAACTAAAGAAAAAGGTTATTCATTAATTCCTTTAAATGTTCATATTAAAAACGGATGGATAAAACTTGATATTGCACTCGCTCGTGGTAAAAAAAATTATGATAAGAGAGACAGTATGCTTGAAAAAGAACACGAGAGAAAGATGCAATATGCATTAAAAAACAAATACAAATAGAGGTGAATTTTTTGAGCAAAAAATATACGATTATAACTTATGGTTGTCAAATGAATCATCATGATTCGGAAAAAATATCATATTTATTAGAAACTTTAGGTTATACAAAAGAAAATGATTTAGAAAAATCAGATTTTATTATTTATAATACATGCTTAGTCAGAGAGAATGCAGAACTTAAAGTTTATGGGCAACTTGGTGCTTTAAAAAATTTAAAAAGAAAGAAACCAGAAATGATTATAGCGGTTTGTGGTTGCATGATGCAAACAGGTGATGCAAGAGCTACTATAATTTCAAAATATAAACATGTAGATATAATTTTTGGAACGAAAAATATCTCAAGATTGCCTTCTCTTATTTCTAGACATAGAAGCACGGGAGAAGTTGTCGTAGATATTGAAGAAGAAGATATACTTGATGATGAAACACCTATAAATAGAGAACATCCATTTATTGCTTATGTAAATATAATGACAGGTTGTAATAATTATTGCACTTTTTGTATAGTTCCATATGCTAGAGGAAAAGAGATTAGTAGAACACCTGAAAGTATTATTAATGAGATAAAAGAATTAGCAAAAAAGGGATATAAAGAAATAACATTACTAGGCCAAAATGTCAATTCGTATGGAAAAACATTAAGACCTAAAGTTACATTTCCAGAGTTATTAAAAATGGTTAATGAGATAGATGGAATAGAAAGAATTAGATTTTTGACAAGTCATCCAAAAGACTGTTCTGACGAATTAATAGATGCAATAGCTAATTTGGATAAAGTATGTGAAAATATTCATTTACCATTCCAGTCTGGTAGTAATAAAATTTTAAAAGATATGCATAGAGTTTACACCAGAGAGCATTATTTAGAATTAATTAGAAAACTAAAAGAGAAAGTACCTTATATTACGCTTTCTACTGATATAATTGTTGGATTTCCAGGAGAAACGGAAGAGGATTTTGAAGATACTTTAAGTATGGTAGAAAAGGTTGGATATGATCAGGGATTTACTTTTCTATATTCTATAAGAAAAGGGACAAAAGCTGCCGAAATGCAAAATCAAATTCCACATGAAGTAAAACAAGAGAGATTTCAGCGATTAATTGATTCTATGTATGAAATATTTTATGAAAAAAATAAAGAATGTTTAGGACAAACTCTTGAAGTTTTAGTTGAAGGAATTAGTAAAAATAATCCAGAAATTCTTACAGGTAGAACAAGAGGATATAAATTAGTACATTTTAAAGGTGGAAAAAGAAATATTGGACAGCTAGTTAATGTTAAAATAACTGGACATAATTCATTTGCACTTGAAGGAGAGATAGTTTAGTAAGGAGTTGTTATGAGCGATTTTACACCAATGATGAAACAATATCTAGAAATTAAGTCTAATTATAATGATTGTATTATATTCTATAGACTAGGTGATTTTTATGAAATGTTTTTTGATGATGCAAAAATAGTTTCAAAAATTTTAGATTTAGCTTTGACTAAAAGAGATTGTGGTGGTGGAAAAACTGCACCAATGTGTGGTATTCCATATCATGTTGTGAATCAATATCTGTATAAGCTAGTTTCTGAAGGTTTTAAAGTTGCTATTTGTGAACAAGTTCAAGATCCAAAACTTGCTAAAGGAATTGTAAAGAGAGAAGTTATTAAATTAGTAACTCCGGGAACTATTGATGAATTTGATGAATTAGCTATTAATAAAAATAATTATATTATGAGTATTTATATGGATTCAACAAATTTAAGTATCACATATTCTGATATATCAACAAGTGAAATATTTTGTACAAGTATTTTTGAAATGAATAGAGAAAATTTAATTACAGCTCTAGAGGAAGAGGTAATTCGTACTACACCTTCAGAAGTAATACTAAACTCAAATATATTAAAATCATTAGAAAAAAGTGTTGTTAAATTATTAAAAAATTTAAGAATTATTTATACAAAAGTAGATATCGATCAAGATTTTAAATCTTTAAGAGATAATAATGAAGAATTTTATTCTAATAATCTTAGTAATAAAATATTACTTTTTTCAATAGATAACTTTTATAAATATGTTTGTAGATTTAATGTTAAATTGAATGATTTTAAAAAGGTTAATTTGTATAAATTAAGCGATTATCTAAGAATTGATGCTAATTCAAGAATTAATTTGGAACTTAAAAAAAATAATTTTAGTAATGATATAAATGGCTCTTTATTATCAGTTATAAATTACACAAAAACTCCTATGGGTTTTAGATTGCTTAATAAATGGTTAGATCAGCCTCTTCTAGAAATAGAAAAAATTCAAAGGAGGCAATCTCTAGTTGAAGATTTAGTTTTAAATTCAAATTTAAGAAATGAATTGGAAGAATTATTAGGAAGTATTTCTGACATAGAGAGAATAAATTCAAAAATTTCTTTTGGTAATTGTAATGCAAGAGATTTAATTTATTTAAAAAATTCTTTATCAGCTATTCCAAAAATTAAAAGATTATTTTTAGATAGTAATACTTTATTTTCCAATATAGCTTTAAATATTCCCGATACCGAGTATATCTATAATCTGATAGATTCAGCAATTCTTGAAGATGTAGGAATTTTATTGAAAGAGGGAAATTTAATAAAGATTGGGTATGATGATGAACTTGATAAAATTAGAAATAATAAAATTGTTGGAAAAGAAAAACTAATTAAATATGAAGTAGATGAAAGAAATACTACTGGTATTAAAAATTTAAGATTAATATTTAATAAGAAAACAGGTTATTTTTTTGAAGTTACAAAGTCATATCAAAATTTAGTTCCAGAATATTTTGTATTAAAACAAACTTTAACCAATGCAAATAGATATAAAACAGATGAACTTATTAGAATTGAAAATATGATTTTTGGGTCTGAAAGTGATATTATAGAAAAAGAATATGAACTATTTATATCTATAAGAAATACTATTAAAATGAATATTAAAACATTGCAAAAATTATCAGACATTATTTCGTTCGTTGATTCAATTTATTCATTGTCCGTAGTTGCATTTAAAAACAATTATTGTAAACCGACTTTAAACTCAGAAGGAATAATAGATATAAAAAACGGAAGACATCCTGTTATAGAAAGTTTTTTAAGTTCTATAAATGAGTTTATTCCTAATGATACAAATATAGGGCAAAATGATAATTTAATTCAGATTATTACAGGACCTAATATGAGTGGGAAATCAACTTATATAAGACAGATTGCTCTCATAGTTATATTAGCTCAGCTTGGTTCATTTGTACCTGCTGATAGTGCAAATATTTCAATAGTAGATAAAATATTTACTCGTATTGGTGCTTCAGATAATCTATATAAGGGTGAAAGTACTTTTATGGTAGAAATGAAAGAAGTTAATAATATTTTAAGATATGCTACAAAAAATAGTTTGCTTATACTTGATGAAGTTGGAAGAGGAACTTCAACTTTTGATGGATTAAGTCTTGCTTGGGCAATCCTTGAGTATATTACAAAAAATATAAAATCAAAAACATTATTTGCTACACATTATCATGAATTGATTGACTTAGAACATACTTTTGCTTGCATTAAAAATAAACATATCCAAGTAATTGAAGACAAGGAAAATGATGAAATAGTCTTTTTAAGAAAAATAATGGATGGTGGAGCTAATAAGAGTTATGGGATAGCAGTTGCAAAGCTTGCAGGGCTTCCAATGGAAGTTATAAATCGTTCAAAAGTTATTCTTGATAGTATTGAAAAGAATGAAATGGAAATGGAAAAAGATATTATTGATAGCTCGAATGAAATAAAATCTAAATTTAATGATAAGATAATTACTAATCTAAATAGTATAAATATAGAAAAAATAAGTCCAATGGAGGCTTTTGGAATATTAAATGATTTAATAAATATCGCTAAAAGTGATAATGAATAGTTAGGAGATTAATATGTCTATAAAATTATTATCAGAAGATACAATTCAAAAAATTGCAGCAGGAGAAGTTATAGAAAATCCTTATTCTGTAATAAAAGAGTTGGTTGAAAATTCAATAGATTCAGGTGCAACTTTTATTAAAGTTGAAATTAAAAATGCCGGTAAAAAAGAAATTATGATTTCTGATAATGGATGTGGAATCGAAGAAGATGATATAGAGTTGGCATTCACCAAACATGCTACATCTAAATTAAATAATTTTGAAGATATATATTCAATTCTTTCTTATGGATTTAGAGGAGAGGCATTAGCAAGTATATCTGCAATTTCAAAAGTTGATATAAATACAAGAACTCAAAATAGTGAATTTGGAATTCACTGTTATCTTGAAAATAATAAAATTATTAGAAAAAATAAGATAGGGATGAACTTAGGAACAACAATTTACATTAGAGATTTATTTTACAATGTCCCTATTAGAAAGAAATTCTTGAAATCAGATGCGTATGAAAACTCAATTATAACAACATTAATGTACTCTTTTGCATTGGCTAATCAAAGAATATCTTTTAAATATATAAAAGATTCAAAGGTTATATTTGAAACAAGCGAAAGAAATACTCTAAAAGATAATATAAAATATATTTTTAAAGATGATTTTTATAAGAATTTAATCTCTATAAATATTGAGGATTCAGATTATAAGATTTATGGATATATTTCAAATAATCACTTTTATAAAGGTAGTAGAACATCACAATTTTTATTTGTTAATGGAAGATACATTTTTGATGAAAAGATTAGAAATATAATAGAAAAATCAATTGCTACATTAATACCAAAAGGAAAGTTTCCTTCTTTTGTAATATTTATAGAAGTAAATCCTAGTTTAATAGATATAAATGTTCATCCGAATAAAAGAAAGATTAAATTTATTTTTGAAGACAAGTTACTAAATTTACTGAATAATAATATTACTGATATTGTTCTAAAAAATACTACAAGTGATTTTATATCTGCTAAGGAAGAACAAAAAGAAAAAATCCTATACAACGAAGAAAAGATTAATAAAAACAATCAATCTTCAGAAGAAGATATTATTGAAACTATAATTTATGATGAAGATTATAATACACAAAATATTGTAAATAAATTTTCTTATGATGATTTATTTAAAGTAAATAAAAATGATATACAAATGATAAATGAAGAAGATAATATTGAAAATTATATTGTTAAGGACGAAAAAGTAGAAAATGCTCCAGTATTAGAACAAATAAAACTTGATGATAATACTGGAACTTCAAAAGACATTTCAGATTATGAAGTTATAGGTAAAATTTTTTCAAAATATATTCTATTGTCCGATAAGGATGAGTTTATTATTATAGATATATTAAATGCTAAATATAGACTTTTATATGAAAATTTATTGGATAATTACAATAATCACACTATTACAAAACAAATACTTTTATTTCCTATAATTTTGGAATTAAATGAATATAAATTGAGTGTGTTTAATACTATTAAAGATAAGTTGAATAATTTAGGTATAGAAGCTGATCTTTTTGATGAAAATTCTATAGCGATAAGAACAATGCCTAATTTATTAAATGATAATTTAGATAAAGAAGATATTAGAGAAATGCTTGATGAACTGTTATTTAAAGATAATAGAGTGTTTGAAGACTCATTATACAAAATGGTTTGTAAAAAACGAATAAATACTAGTTTAACAGATTTTGAAGTAGAAGAATTGTTGTCACAGTTATCAAAAATAAATCTAGATATAAATTTCTATGATAAAAAAATATTAAGAAAAATATCTGAAGAAGATTTTGATAAATTATTTTTTAAGGAATAAAAATGAAAAAAAAAATAATATTTATTGTTGGCCCTACATCTGTTGGAAAAACGAAATTAAGTGTTGACATAGCGAAAAATTTTTCAGGAGAAATTATTTCTTGTGATTCCATGCAAATTTATAAAGAATTTAATATTGGAACTGCTAAAATAACAGAAGAAGAAGTAAGAGGAATTAATCATTATATGATTGACATTTTAGATGGCAATCAAAAATTTAATGTTTCTGAATATAAAAAAATGGCAGAGAAGTACATTGAAGTAATATATTCTCATAATAATATTCCAATATTTGCCGGTGGAACAGGACTTTATGTAAATTCTATATTATATGATTTTAAATTTACCGATGCTGAACAATCAATGGATTTAAGAGAACGAATAACCAAATTTTACGAAAAAAATGGGGCAGATTTGCTTTATGATTTATTATTATATCTAGACTATTCAAGTAGAGAAAAAATTCATAAAAACAATATAAAAAGAGTAATTAGAGCAATAGAAGTTTGTTTAAATACAAAAAAAGGATTTTCTAAGCAATGCAAAGATTATGAAAATAATATTGGAAAATATGATTACTTAATAATAGGGCTAACTTTAGATAGAAAAATATTATATGATAAAATAAATTCTAGGGTTGATATAATGATTAATAATGGACTCATTGAAGAAGCAACAAGTTTATATGAAAAATATGGAGAGTATTCACAACCATTTACTGCTATTGGATATAAAGAGTTTATTCCATATTTCAAAGGAGAAGTTACTCTTGAATCGTGTATTGATAATATAAAACAAAATTCAAGAAAATACGCTAAAAGACAATTTACTTGGTTTAATAGAAATGAAAGTATACATTGGATTGATGTTGAAAATGGATATGATGAAGTTCTACTTAAATCTAAAAAATTAATAAAAGATTTTTTAACTAAGGGAGATTTATAAATTGGAAAAATATTTAGATACTGATTTTAGTTTTGATTCTAAAATTATTAATTTTGTAAACAAATGTTCTAAAGAAATAGAAATAGAATTTGAAAATCTAAAAGAAATTGAAGAATATAATCAATTAAAAATTTTAAATGCATTTAAAAAGCAAAAATTATCTGCTACTGATTTTTCTTGGACAACTGGATATGGATACGGAGACTTTGGAAGAGAGAAATTAGAAAGGATATATTGTGATATCTTTAAAGCAAAAGATGCCATAGTAAGGCAAGAAATAACTTGTGGAACTCATGCAATATCTTTAGCGTTGCAAGGAAATTTATTACCAGGAGATGAATTTATTTATATAACAGGAACTCCTTATGATACACTTTTAAAGGTTATAGGTATTACTGGAAATGAAAGGGGAACACTATTTGATTATGGAATAAAGTATGATAAGGTTGATTTAGTAAATAATGAAATTGATGTAGAAACTGTATTATCTAAAATCAATTCAAAGACTAAATTATTAGCTATTCAAAGATCTCCTGGATATAGCAGTAGAAGATGTATTTCAATTAGTGAACTAGAAACAGTTATAAAAAAAATAAAATCAAAGTTTCCAGATATTATTATAATGATTGATAATTGTTACTGTGAATTTGTAGAAAAAAAGGAACCAATAGAAGTTGGTGCTGATATAGTTGTAGGGTCATTATTAAAAAATTTAGGTGCAGGAATAACTTTAAATGGAGGATACATAGTTTCAAACTCTAATGATATTATAGAATCTATTTCTAATAGACTTACTTCTCCTGGTCTTGGAAAACATGTAGGTGTAAGTTTTGGTACTACAAGAGCAATAATTCAAGGATTATACTTTGCACCTCATGTGGTTTTAGAAGCGGTAAAAAGTGCAATATTAGTATCATATATTTTTGAAAAGTTAGGATATAAAACAATTCCTAAATATAATGAAAAAAGAAGCGATATTATTCAAGTAATTACTTTAAATGATGAGAACAAAGTTATAGATTTTTGCAGAGCTATACAAGAATTTTGTTGTGTAGATAGTCATGTTGTTCCTTATCCATGGGATATGCCAGGATATTCCGATAAAGTTATTATGGCTTCTGGAAGCTTTATAGATGGTTCAAGTATTGAATTAAGTGCAGATGGACCTTTAAGAGAACCTTATAATGTATATTATCAAGGAGGTCTAAATTTTTATCAAACTAAAACAGCATTAATTAATGTATTAAATACTTTTTATGGTAAAAAATACATAAAATTATAGAATTTTTAAAAATATTTTTAAGAATTAGCGTATTTTAAAAAAAATTATGGTATAATAGTTATAGTTTTACACTTTTTACAAAAAACTATAGCTATTAAATAATAAGATATTGGAGTGAATGTTTTGAAATGTTTATCTAAGGAAAAAATAAACATTGTAATGGAAAAATTAGAAAAATTATATCCTGATGCAAAACCAGAACTTAATTTTTCTAACAGTTTCGAGTTGCTGATAGCAACTATTTTATCTGCTCAATGTACTGATGTAAGAGTTAATAAGGTTACTGAAAAATTATTCAAGGATTTTAAGACTCCAGAAGAATTTTTAACTTTAGATGTTGATGGTTTGTCTAAATATATACATAGTTGTGGTTTTTATAATTCAAAAAGTAAAAATATTTTAGAAACTTGTAGAATTTTAGTTGAAAAATATAATTCTATAGTTCCAAGTGATATGGAATCATTAACTTCATTACCAGGAGTTGGAAGAAAAACTGCAAATGTAGTTAGATCTTGTGCTTTTGGTATTCCTTCTCTTGCTGTAGATACTCATGTGTTTAGAGTTACAAATAGAATAGGAATTATAAATGAAGGTAATGTTTTAGATTCTGAATTTGCATTAATGAAGAAGCTAAAGAAAAATACATGGAATAAAGCACATCATTTATTTATTTTTCATGGAAGAAGATTATGTAAATCAAGAAAACCAGATTGTAAAAATTGCATAATAAATTCCGAATGTTTATACTTTAAGAATTTATAGGAGGATATATGAAAAGATATATAAAAATATTTGCTGTATTAGGAATATTTTTAATAGTAACAATATCGGGTTATTTTTTGCTTAATAGAAATCCATTAAGTAATGCTACAGGACATACTAAAAATTTAAAGAAAGAAGAACTTTTAACATATGATAAATTCTATGAAGGAATTTATATTAATAATATTGATTTAAAAGATTTAACTAAAGAAGAAGCTTTAAATAAAATAAAACAAAGTTTAGAAATGGGTAGCGAGTTCACTTTAAAACATGGTAATTATGAAAAGAAGTTTCTTCCTAAAGATATTGACTTTTCATATAATTATGAAAATTTAGTTAATGAAGCTTTTAATATAGGTAGGTCAGGATCCGATGATGAAAGGATTGAAACTTTAAAAAATTTGATAAAAAATCCTAAAAAGTTTGATGTTAAGTCTACTTTTGATTTATCAAAATTAAATAGCATTATTTCAGAAGTATCTAAGAAATTAAATTCTGAACCAATAGATGAAAAGTTTTCTTATTCTAATGAAAAAGTATCTATACTTGATGGTAAAGTTGGTTTAAAAGTTGAAAAAGATAAAATAATAGAAAATTTTAAAAATTCTCCAGTTAAATTTAATTTCGAAATTCCAACTGAAGTCATTGAACACAAGAAAATTGATAAAAGTTTATTAACTTCAATAAAGGGAGTAATAGGGGAAGCTACAACAAAATTTGATAATCAGCCTAATAGAAATACTAATATAAGAATTTCTGCTGGCAAAATTAATGAATTTGTAGTAAATCCTGGTGAAACATTCTCTTTTTCTAAACAATTAGGTGAAATTTCATCAAATACTGGATATAAACCAGCTAGTTCTTTTATAAATAGTAAAATTGTTGATTCAATAGGAGGGGGAATATGTCAGGTTAGCTCTACATTGTATCAAGCTTTAGTAAAATCTGATTTAAAAATAGTTGAAAGAAATCAACATTCAATGAGAGTTCCTTACTGCACTATTGGTCTAGATGCTATGTTTTATGAAGGACAGAGTGATTTAAAGTTCCAAAACACTTTTGATTTTCCTGTAGTCATAATGAGTTATGTTTCTAATAAAGAAATAACTTTTAAAATTTTAGGCGATACTGATAAGAAAAATTATAACATAAAATTATTTACGTCTGATGTATCTAGAATACCAATGCCTATTGAGGAAATAGAAGATCCAAATTTACCTGAAGGCAAGAAAGTAATTGTCCAAAAGGGATTCCCTGGCTATAGAGGTTCTTCATATAAGCAAAAAGATAATGAAGATCCTGTTTTATTAAACAGCGATTATTATAAACCGAAAAAACAAGTTGTTAAGGTTGGAAAAAAGAAAGCCGTTACTGAGGAAACTGAAAAAAAAGATTAAAAACAAACAAAAATATGGATATTTTTGATATAATATGCTATAATATTTGTTGAGTTATTCATAAAATTAGGAGGAAAATTAATGATTTCAGCAGGAGATTTTAGAAAAGGCACTACATTTGAAATGGATGGCGATGTATACCAAATTATAGATTTTCAACATGTAAAACCTGGAAAAGGAGCTGCTTTTGTAAGAACTAAGATTAAATCCGTTAAAAATGGTGGATCTAGAGAGATGACTTTTAATCCAAATGATAAATATGAAGTTGCAAAGATTGAAACTAAAGAAATGCAATATTTATATTCAGATGGTGAATTATATTACTTTATGGATACAGAAACTTATGAACAATTACCATTGAACTTTGATGTTGTAGAGGAAGCTCTTTTATATTTAAGAGAAAATGACAATGCAACTATTAGATTTCATGATGGTAAAGCATTCCAAGTTAATGCTCCAAACTTTGTTGAATTAGAAGTTGTTGAAACTGAACCTGGTGTTAAAGGCGATTCAGCTACAGGTGCTAATAAACCTGCAAAAGTTGAAACTGGAGCAGTTATTACAGTTCCTTTATTCATAAACAATGGAGATAAAATAAAAATTGATACAAGAACAAATGAATATCTTTCAAGAGTTTAATATTAAAAAAAGACAAGTTCAAGCTTGTCTTTTTGCGTTTTTTACAATAAAAACATCATAAAATCCCAATTATCCGCATAAACACTGGAAGCATTACACCCTATCAAGGATAAAACCAATCAAATTACTACTGATTTACTACGTATGAATGAGCTTTGGTACGACGATTTTCCTTGAAAGGTGAAGATTAAAAAGGCACTTCCAATACAAATTGAATATTCAAAAGAGGTAGGCACTTCAAATATGAGGTGTCTATTTTTTTACTCAATTTGAAAGGTCGTGATAATGATGACAAGAAAAACTTATGAAAAGAAATGTCGCTCTCCCACGACAGGCATACTGAAAATATAAAAATCAATATATCACAGAAAGGACGAAAAATATGGAACTAAAATATGTTATTCCCAACATGGAAAAGACTTTTGGAAACTTGGAATTTGCCGGTGAGGATAAGGTCATACAAAGAAGAATCAACGGACAGCTTACCATCTTATCAAGAAGCTATAACCTCTATTCCGATGTGCAGAGAGCTGATGATGTTGTGGTAACACTTCCGGCAGAGGCAGGCGAAAAGAACTTTGCCTTTGAGGAAAAAGTAAAGCTCATCAATCCCCGTATCAGAGCAGAGGGATATAAAATCGGCACACGAGGTTTTACCAATTATATTTTGGAAGCAGACGACATGATAAAAGCATAGAAAGTGAGGAAAAGAAATGAGATTAGCAAACGGTATTGTTTTAGAAAAGGAAGCGACCTTTGGAGAGCTGAAATTCTCCGCACTCCGTCGTGAGGTACGCATTCAAAAAGAAGATGGCACACTTTCGGAAGAAATCAAGGAGCGTACCTATGACCTTAAATCCAAGGGACAGGGACGAATGATTCAGGTAAGCATTCCAGCCGGTGTTCCGCTAAAAGACTTTGACTATAACGCACATGTAGAGCTTGTCAATCCGGTTGCCGATACAGTAGCAACCGCAACCTTTCAGGGAGCAGAGGTGGACTGGTACATCAAGGCAGATGACATTGTTCTGGCAAAGGATACGGGAAATTTCAAAAAAGAAGCTCCTAAAAAAGAGCCTGCCATTGAAAAATAAGAGAAAGAGAAGAAATCGAAAGGAGAAATACGCACATGAAACAGTGGCTTTTTTCCGGTAAACGGATTCGAGTAAGCGATAAAGATTTGGTCTTTCATACAGCCATATCTATACTCCTGCCGGTGTTTATTCTTGTTGTATCCCTGTTTCATGCAAAAACTATCTTAGAGATAAACCGGCAGGATTTTCATTTACTAAAGGTAAGTGAAATCAATACTCTCTACCTTGCTTTAAGCTGTATCTTTTCCGGTATTGTTTGTCTGTCGCTGATTTTTGTGATTAGACGCTATCGTTATGACTGGATAAAACAACTCTACCATCGTCAGAAATTAGCCAGAATGATACTGGAAAATAAATGGTATGAAGCAAAACAGGTAAAATCAGAGGGTATTTTTGAAGATTCTTCCGGTCGGACAAAGGAAAAGATAAGCTACTTCCCAAAAATCTATTACCGCATGAAAGACGGTCTGATTCAGATACGTGTGGAAATTACGCTGGGCAAGTATCAGGAACAGCTCCTGCATTTAGAGAAAAAGTTAGAGAGTGGCTTATATTGTGAGTTGACCGAAAAAGAGCTGAAAGATTCCTATGTGGAATATACCCTGCTTTATGACATGATTGCCAACCGCATATCCATTGATGAAGTACAGGCAAAAAATGGAAAGCTCCGCCTAATGAAAAATATCTGGTGGGAATATGACAAACTCCCTCACATGCTAATTGCAGGCGGTACAGGTGGCGGTAAAACATATTTTATCCTGACACTCATTGAAGCCCTGCTCCGTACAAATGCAAAACTGTATATCCTTGACCCGAAAAACGCCGACCTTGCAGACTTAGGTTCTGTCATGAAAGATGTTTATTACCAAAAGGAAGATATACTTTCCTGCATTGACAGGTTTTATGAGGAAATGACGGAACGCAGTACGGCTATGAAAGAAATGGCAAACTACAAAACAGGTGAAAACTATGCCTATTTGGGACTTCCGGCTCATTTTCTGATTTTTGATGAATATGTCGCTTTTATGGAAATGCTTGGGACAAAGGAGAATACCGCTGTCTTAAACAAGTTAAAACAGATAGTCATGTTAGGTCGGCAGGCAGGTTTTTTCTTAATCTTAGCCTGTCAAAGACCGGACGCAAAATATCTTGGTGATGGTATCCGTGACCAATTTAATTTCAGGGTAGCTTTAGGTCGTATGTCTGAAATGGGATATGGCATGATGTTTGGAAGTGATGTACAAAAAGATTTTTTCTTAAAGCAAATCAAAGGTCGTGGTTATGTTGATGTGGGAACAAGTGTCATATCCGAATTTTATACACCACTTGTCCCAAAAGGACATGACTTCTTGGAGGAGATAAAGAAACTCACAGACGGCAGGCAGAACGCACAAAAGGCGTGCGAAGCGTAAGCCTTGCCGTGCGGACTGTTTGCCGGTTGGTGTGGCGACAGCCACGCCAACCATTCACCCCCCCGTATCTAACAGGGGGGTACAAATCGACAAAAAACAATCAATTTATAAGCGCTTAATCCCTTTTGGGCAAGGGATTATAAGAATCAAGGCATGTGTCAGATGAGCTTTCAAAGTTGACATGTGCTTTTTTAGACAGGAGGGATTTTACTGGAGAAAGAAAATCATATCGAAAAGTTAAAAGAAACCCGATTAGCTTATGGTATTTCACAAAGCCGTCTGGCAAGTGGTACAGGCATTACAAGGCAATATCTAAGCAATATTGAAACAGGAAAAGTATCACCGTCAAAAGAACTTGAGCAGTCGCTTCTTGAAACCTTGGAGCGTTTTAATCCCAATGCTCCCCTTGAGCTTATTTTCGACTATATAAGAATTCGCTTTCCGACAACAAAGGTTAGATACGTCATAGAACATATCCTGCGACTAAAGCTGTCCTATTTTCTTCATGAGGATTACGGATTTTACTCTTATTCAGAGCATTACGCTTTAGGGGATATATTTGTCCTCTGCTCACAGGAGCTTAACAAGGGTATTCTAGTAGAGCTAAAGGGGCGTGGGTGCAGGCAGTTTGAAGCCTATCTATTGGCACAGGAGCGAAGCTGGTACGAATTTTTCATGGACGCTTTATCGGCTGGCGGTGTGATGAAAAGACTGGATTTAGCCATCAATGACCGAACCGGCATTTTGAATATTCCTCTGCTTACCGAAAAATGCAGGCAGGAAGAATGTATTTCCGTCTTTCGCAGTTTCAAAAGCTACCGAAGCGGAGAACTGGTACGTAAAGATGAAAAGGAATGTATGGGAAATACGCTTTATATCGGTTCTCTTCAAAGTGAGGTTTACTTTTGTATCTATGAAAAGGATTATGAGCAGTACAAGAAAAATCATATTCCCATCAGTGAAGCAGAAGTGAAAAACCGATTTGAAATCCGTCTGAAAAATGAGCGTGCCTATTATGCCGTTCGTGACCTGCTTGTCTTTGACAATCCGGAACAGACCGCCTTTAAGATTATCAACCGCTATATCCGCTTTGTGGACAGGGACGATAACAGACCACGCTGTGACTGGAAATTAAATGATGAGTGGGCTTGGTTTATCGGCAATCACCGTGAAAGATTAAAGCTGACGACAAAGCCAGAACCCTATACCTATGAACGCACGCTGAACTGGCTGGCTCGTCAGGTAGCCCCGACCTTAAAGGTGGCACTAAAGCTGGACGAAATCAACCAGACACAGACGGTAAATACTCTGCTTGAGCATGCAAAGCTGACAGATAAGCACAGGCAGATTCTTAAACAACAGTCAGCAAATATCAAAGACGTAATCGTTTAGTATGATTACATTTTCAAAACAAACTTATTTTTTATCAGAGAGGAGAATATTGTAATGAACTTTGGACAAAATCTTTATAACTGGTTTTTATCAAACGCACAATCACTGGTGCTTTTAGCTATTGTTGTGATTGGCTTGTATCTTGGCTTTAAGCGTGAATTTTCCAAACTTATCGGCTTTCTTATCATTGCGATTATCGCAGTGGGACTGGTATTTAACGCAGCCGGTGTCAAGGATATTTTATTGGAGTTATTCAATAAAATCATCGGAGCTTAGAAAGGGTGTGAAGAAATGGACGATATGCAGGTATATATTGCCAACCTCGGTAAGTACAATGAAGGAGAACTCGTGGGGGCTTGGTTTAAGCTCCCCGTGGATTTTGAAGAAGTCAGAGAAAAAATCGGCTTGAATGATGAGTATGAGGAGTATGCCATTCATGATTACGAACTTCCTTTTGACATTGACGAATATACCCCTCTTGAGGAACTTAACCGTCTTTATGAGCTTGTATGTGACCTGCCAGAAGATTTGCAGTCAGAGCTTTCCGCTCTGCTTACGCATTTTTCAAGCATTGAGGAACTAAGCGAACATCAGGACGATATTATCCTGCATTCCGGCTGTGATGATATGGCAGATGTGGCACGTTATTACATTGAGGAAACGGGAATGCTTGGTGAAGTGCCGGCAAATTTACAAAACTATATTGATTATGAATCCTTTGGTCATGACTTGGAGCTTTCAGGAACTTTTATCCATACAAGCCGTGGGATTTTTGAAATCATCTACTGATGTCTGCCAATATCAACATTAATGGCAGATATTTTTATTTAAGGGGGTAGTTTTCGGACTATCCCTTTTCTATGAAAGGATAACAGAAATGAAAAAAATACGAAGCTACACAAATATCTGGTCGGTGGAAAAGGTACTTTATTCTATCAATGATTTTAAGTTGCCTTTTCCCATCACCTTTACGCAAATGACATGGTTTGTAGTGTCTGTATTTGCAGTCATAATCTTTGGAAATTTACCGCCATTATCTTTGATTGATGGGGCATTTCTAAAATATTTTGGAATCCCTGTCATCTTGACTTGGTTTATGAGCCAGAAAACATTCGACGGGAAAAAGCCTTACGGATTTTTGAAGTCGGTATTTTCCTTTTGGTTCAGACCAAAGCTGACCTATGCAGGTAAAACCATACAGCTAAGAAAAAGCAATATACAGGAAGCAATTACAGCAGTTAGGAGTGAATATGATGAAATATCCAATTAAATATATTGAAAATAATCTGGTCTGGAATCATGACGGGGAATGCTTTGCCTACTATGAACTTCTTCCCTACAACTATTCTTTTCTAAGCCCGGAGCAGAAATTACAGGTGCATGATTCTTTCAAACAGCTTATCGCACAAAATCGTGACGGGAAAATTCACGCTCTGCAAATCAGTACCGAATCAAGCATACGCTCCGTTCAGGGACGTTCCAAAAAGGAAGCGGTCGGAAAATTAAAAGAAGTTGCCGAAAAAAGAATTGATGAGCAGACAGAGGCTCTGATTTCCATGATTGGAGAAAATCAGGTGGACTACCGCTTTTATATAGGATTCAAGCTCCTTTCCGGCGAACAGGATTTATCTGTCAAAGGATTTACAAAAGAAGCTAAGAATGCGGCTTTGGATTTTATCTATGATGTCAACCACTATCTGATGGGCGATTTCGTCAGTATGAATAATGATGAAATTCTCCGTTACTCAAAAATGGAAAAATTGCTTTCAAACAAGATTTCCAGAAGATTCAAAATCCGACCGTTAAACAAAGATGATTTTGGTTACCTTATAGAGCATATTTACGGACAGACCGGTATTGCCTATGAAGATTACACCTACCATCTTTCAAAGAAAAAGACAGATGGAGAAACGCTGATTAAATACTATGACCTCATCAAGCCTACCCGTTGCCTGATAGAAGAAAAGCAAAGGTATTTGAAGATTGAGCAGGAAGAAAGAGAAGTCTATGTAGCTTACTTTACTATCAACAGCGTTGTCGGAGAGCTGGATTTTCCGTCAAGTGAAATTTTCTACTACCAGCAACAGCAATTCACCTTTCCGATTGATACCTCAATGAATGTTGAAATTGTAGCTAATAAAAAGGCTTTGGGGACAGTCAGAAATAAGAAAAAGGAGTTGAAAGATTTAGATAACCACGCTTGGCAAAATGACAATGAAACTAGCTCCAATGTTGCCGACGCTTTAGAAAGTGTAAGTGAGTTGGAAAGTAATTTAGACCAAAGCAAGGAATCCATGTATAAGCTCTCTTATGTGGTAAGAGTATCCGCTGATGATATTGATGAGTTGAAAAGACGTTGTGATGAAGTGAAAGATTTTTATGATGATTTAAGTGTAAAGCTGGTGCGACCGTTTGGCGATATGATTGGCTTACAGGGGGAATTTCTGCCAGCCGGCAAACGCTATATGAATGACTATATCCAGTATGTGACTTCGGATTTTCTTGCCGGACTTGGCTTTGGAGCAACACAAATGCTTGGTGAAAAAGACGGAATTTATGTCGGCTACAGTCTGGATACAGGAAGAAATGTTTATCTGAAACCGGCTCTTGCTTCACAGGGGGTAAAAGGCTCTGTAACCAATGCCTTAGCTTCTGCTTTTGTCGGCTCTCTTGGTGGTGGAAAATCCTTTGCGAATAACATGATTGTCTATTATGCGGTACTTTTCGGGGCACAGGCTCTTATCGTTGACCCGAAAGCGGAGCGTGGAAATTGGAAAGAAACCCTGCCTGAAATTGCTCATGAAATAAATATTGTCAATCTGACATCAGAAAGGAAAAACATGGGACTGCTTGACCCTTATGTGATTATGAAAAATCCAAAGGATTCAGAATCTCTTGCGATTGACATTTTGACCTTTTTAACAGGAATTTCTTCCCGTGATTCCGACCGCTTCCCTGTCCTTAGAAAAGCTATCCGTGCCGTAACAAATAGTGAAGAAAGGGGCTTATTAAAGGTCATTGAGGAATTGAGAGTTGAAGGAAGTACCACAGCCATCAGTATTGCAGAGCATATTGAAAGTTTTACCGACTATGATTTTGCCCATCTTCTCTTTAGCGACGGCGAAGTGAAACAATCCATCAGCTTGGAAGAACAGCTAAATATCATACAGGTTGCAGATTTGGTGCTTCCGGATAAGGAAACGGATTTTGAAGAATATACCACAATGGAGTTGTTATCCGTGGCAATGCTTATTGTTATCAGTACCTTTGCCTTGGACTTTATCCATACGGATAGAAGTGTTTTTAAGATTGTGGACTTGGACGAAGCATGGAGCTTTTTGCAGGTAGCTCAAGGCAAGACCCTGTCTATGAAATTAGTGCGTGCCGGTCGTGCCATGAATGCAGGTGTGTATTTCGTGACACAAAATACAGATGACCTTTTAGATGAAAAACTCAAAAACAATCTGGGATTAAAATTTGCTTTTCGCTCCACAGATATCAATGAGATAAAAAAGACTTTGGAATTTTTTGGTGTTGACCCCGAAGATGAAGTGCGACACGAAGTTGCATAATGAATTGCTGTAATAAACAGATACTCTATCCATTTGGAGTAATCCTACCATAGACCGCTTAACTGGTAACGGTTTCGTTGGTGAGCCTATGGGACAATACAGAAAATCTAACAGCCTAAGTTGGACGTACTGTTAGGATAAGAGTGCTATGGTGAACGTAAAGTGATTCATCGTAAGAGTCGTTACAGGGAATAAGTGAAATAAGGCTGATATACTTACACCAAAATGGTGCAGAGGTGGTTGTTGGAACTTTCAGCTTCTAACAACAAATGGACGAAAATCCTCTCGGCTCAAAGATGGCACCTAAGGCATTCATAATTATTCATTATGTAGAACGTGGTAAGCCCTATATGTTCCTTTTATAACAAAAGGTATGAAACTCGTAAGAGTAACAAAAGACATAGAGGGTAGGGGAAAAGATAAAAAGCGAAAGGTACTGCTGTAATGGCGGTGCATAGGGGTTCAAAATTTGCCCTGACTCGAAAGAGTGCAGACTTATCTTAGGTATTTTATGACAAGAAATGGAGGTAAACCTATGAAAGGTAATAATTCAACGACAGCGAAAGCTGAGAGATTGCCAAACAACAAAGAGCTTTCATATCAATGGAAAACTATTGACTGGAAGAAAGCTGAAAAAGAAGTGAATAGGCTACAAGTCAGGATTGTCAAGGCAACAATGGAAAAGAACTATTTCACAGTAAAAAGACTTCAACATTTACTGACACATTCATTTTATGCGAAAGCTATTGCCGTAAGACGTGTAACAACGAATAAGGGCAAGAAAACAGCGGGAGTAGATAAACAATTGTGGACTACACCTGCAATGAAAATGAAAGCAATGCTTTCATTAACGGATAAAGGCTATAAAGCCAAACCATTAAGACGTGTCTATATCGATAAGAAAAACAAGAAAAAGAAACGCCCTCTTGGTATTCCAACAATGTATGATAGAGCAATGCAAGCATTATATGCACTTGCGTTAGAACCGGTGGCAGAAGCAACTGCTGATACTAAATCATTCGGATTTAGAAAAAGTAGATGCTGTCAAGATGCTTGCGAGTGGATTTTTCACGCACTATCAAGGAAAACAAGCCCTAAATGGATACTTGAAGGCGATATAAAAGGCTGTTTTGATAACATAAGCCACGACTGGCTTATTGAAAATATTCCTATGGATAAGTCAATATTAAAACAGTTTTTAAAGGCTGGATTTATTTTTAAAGGGGAACTATTTCCTACAGAAGATGGAACGCCACAAGGTGGAGTAATTTCTCCAATCTTAGCAAATATGGCACTCGATGGAATGCAAAAAGTCTTATCTGACAAATTTCACACAAATAGGTTAGGAAAAATAGACCTAAGATTAAAAAATGTTCATAAAGTGAACTTAGTAAGATACGCTGATGATTTTATTGTTACAGCAGCAACTAAGGAAATCGCAGAAGAAGCAAAAGAACTAATTAAGAATTTCTTAACTGAAAGAGGATTAGAATTATCAGAAGAAAAAACTATTATTACACATATTGATGATGGATTTGATATGCTTGGTTGGAATTTCCGTAAATATAAGGGAAAACTAATTGTAAAGCCATCAAAGAAATCTATTCAAACAGTTGTAAGGAGTTTATCTGATACAATACTAAGACGAGGAAAAGCGTGGAATCAAGATGTGTTAATTATGAAGTTAAATCAACAAATCAGAGGGTGGACAAATTACCATCAATCAGTATGTGCAAGCGAAGCATTTGCTCACTTAGACTATATACTGTATGAATTACTATGGAGATGGGCAAAAAGAAGACACCCTAAGAAAGGCAAATGGTGGATATCTACAAGATATTGGCATAGAAAAGGAAGTCGTAACTGGGTTTTCAGTACGGACAAACACGAGCTTATACGAGTAGACCATACACCAATAGTAAGACACACAAAAATCAAACTTTCAGCCAATCCATACCTTGATACAGAATATTTTACAGAACGAAAATTTAATCAAGGAATGAAACGTCTTTCGGGTCGTTTTAAAATAATATGGAGAAATCAAAAAGGCTGTTGTTATCACTGTGGAATGCCACTTGAGGTTGCGGAAAATAGAGAGATATTCTTTAAAGTTCCAAAAGCTGATGGTGGAAAAGAGGAAGTGACAAACATGGCGTATGTACATGCTGATTGTCAACGAATATACATTGAAAGCCGCTCGAAAGAGTTATAAAATGCTTGAGCCGTATGAGGGGAAACTCTCACGTACGGTTCTTAGAGGAGAAAGCGGTAGTAATACCGCTGACTCACTCGACTATAACCAAAAACGTCTGCGTAACTTGGAAAACGGTCAATGTCTTATAAGTGATTTATATGGGCGTGTTGGAGTGATACAGTTTCACCCTGTATTTGAAGAACTGCTACATGCCTTTGATACCAGACCGCCTGCAAGAATCGAGGTGTAAGCATGGAACAAAAAAAGGACTTAACAAAAATACTCAAATGGATTGGTAAAGTCATACTGACAGCAGGTGCAATTATTATCATCAGCTTACTATTCCTATCTATGGTTGGAACGGTAGCACATGCCGCAGGATTGGTTGATGATACGGTAAACACAGCAAACGAGTACAGCAAATACCCACTATCAAACTACCAGCTTGATTTTTATGTAGATAACTCTTGGGATTGGTTGCCGTGGAACTGGATTGATGGAATTGGAAAACAGGTCATGTATGGACTATATGCGATTACCAATTTTATCTGGACAATCAGCCTGTATATTTCAAATGCCACTGGTTATCTGGTCAAAGAAGCCTATTCTCTGGATTTTATTTCTTCCACAGCGAACGCTATCGGAAAAAATATGCAAACTTTAGCCGGTGTTACTTCAAGTGGCTTATCATCAGAGGGATTCTATGTGGGTTTTCTTTTGATTTTCATTCTGATACTTGGTATCTATGTCACCTATACGGGACTTATCAAAAAGGAAACAACAAAAGCGATTCATGCGATTGTAAACTTTGTACTGGTATTTATCCTGTCCGCTTCATTCATTGCCTATGCTCCGGATTATATTACAAAAATCAATGACTTTTCATCGGACATCAGCAATGCCAGCTTATCACTGGGTACGAAAATTACCTTGCCGGATTCCGAAGCAAAAGGAAAAGACAGTGTGGATTTAATCAGGGACAGTCTGTTTTCCATTCAGGTCAAACAGCCTTGGCTGCTGCTCCAATACGGAACAACAGATATGGATAGTCTTGGAGCTGACCGTGTGGAAAACCTTTTGTCTACCAGTCCTGATTCCAATAATGGTGAGGATAGGGAAAAAATTATCAAAGAAGAAATTGAGGATAATAACAACACCAACATGACCATCACAAAGACAATCAGCAGGTTGGGAACGGTGTTTTTTCTGTTCCTCTTTAATATCGGCATTTCTATCTTTGTCTTTCTTCTGACCGGCATTATGATTTTTTCACAGATACTTTTTATCATCTATGCCATGTTTTTGCCCGTCAGCTTCCTGCTTAGCATGATACCGACCTTTGACGGTATGAGCAAAAGAGCCATTACAAAGCTCTTTAATACTATTTTGACCCGTGCAGGAATTACGTTAATTATCACGGTTGCCTTTAGCATTTCGACTATGCTATATACGCTGTCTGCCGGTTATCCGTTTTTTATGATTGCCTTTTTACAGATAGTGACCTTTGCCGGAATTTACTTTAAGCTGGGCGATTTGATGAGCCTGTTTTCTCTGCAAAGCAATGATTCACAAGGTGTCGGAAGCCGTATGATGAGAAAACCTCGTATGCTTATGCACGCACAAATGCACCGTCTGCAAAGAACACTAGGACGCTCTATGACTGCTTTTGGCGTAGGTTCTGCGGTTGCCGGTAAAAGAAACAGGGATACAGATGGCTCGGTACATTCTCCAAAAACACAGACCGACCACAGCAGACCGCAAAGCAAACAGGCTACTTCACTTGGAGCAAGGCTTGGACAAAGTGTCGGAACAGTAGCGGATACGAAAGATACGATAGCAGAATCTGTCAGCCAATTCAAAGAGCAGGTCGCTGACCTGCCGACAAACGCAAGATATACCATCTTTCAAGGGAAAAACAAAATCAGAGAAAATCTGAATGATTTTACCGGTGGTATCTCTAAAGCAAGAATAGACAGAGCAAACAAGCGTAAGCAGGAGCAAAAAGCAAGACGACAGACCATTGCCGACCGTCGTTTGGAAATGGAAATGGCAAAAATAGAGAAAAGACCTGTTTCATCTGTCCATGAAAGACCAACGACAGCACAAAAGCAAACTGTTCAAGGGCGAGAGTTGCAAAAATCCGTAAGAAAACCTCAATCAACAAATGTACAGGGGCGAACCATACAAAAGTCAGAGAAATCAAGAGAAAATCCACCACAATTTAGAATGACAAGAAAATCTCCTATTATTCAAAGAACGCAGACTGTGAATATTAAAAGCAGACCGTTAAAATCCGCCAGAATAAAAAAAGACCAAGGTAAGCCGTCATGAAATTAAAACATCTTCTCATCGGCTTTTCCGGTTTTTTCGTGTTTATCTTCTCTCTGCTCTTGTTTATCACAATCTTAGTTTCTGATGAACAGGACAGCGAATTTGGGAACGGTCAATTTGGCGGTGCGACCGTTTCTAAAGAGGTTTTGGCACACAAGCCAATGGTAGATAAATACGCAAAAGAATATGGCGTCAGTGAATATGTAAATGTATTGCTTGCCATTATACAGGTGGAATCCGGTGGTACGGTAAAGGACGTTATGCAGTCATCGGAATCGCTGGGACTTCCCCCGAACTCTTTGGATACGGAAAGCTCTATCAAACAAGGGGTAAAATATTTCAGTGAGCTTCTGGCAAGCAGTAAGCGTTTAGACGTGGATTTTGATTGTGTCATTCAATCCTATAACTATGGCGGTGGCTTCTTGGATTATGTTGCCCGTCGTGGGAAAAAATACAGTTTTGAACTGGCTCAAAGTTTTGCAAAGGAACATTCAGGCGGTACAAGGGTGAGCTATTCCAATCCTATTGCCATCTCCATCAACGGGGGCTGGCGATACAATTATGGAAATATGTTCTATGTGGCTTTGGTCAAACAGTACCTTGTAACAGCTAAATTTGATGATAAAACCACACAAGCGATTATGAATGAAGCTCTCAAATATGAGGGCTGGAAGTATGTATATGGCGGAGCTTCTCCCACTACTTCTTTTGACTGTTCGGGACTGGTGCAATGGTGTTATGGAAAAGCCGGTATTTCTTTGCCAAGAACCGCACAGGCACAGTATGACGCCACCCAACATATCTCATTATCGGACGCACAGGCAGGAGATTTGATATTCTTCCATTCTACCTATAATGCAGGAACATATATTACTCATGTCGGAATCTATATCGGAAATAACCGCATGTATCATGCCGGCGACCCGATAGGCTACACCGACCTGACAAGTTCCTACTGGAGGCAACATTTCGCAGGAGCAGGACGAATCAAACGATAAGAAAGGAATAAAAACATGAAATTCATCAATCATAAAAAAGATAAGAAACAGCTTTTAAAAACCAAGAAGCCCCGTATTCATAAGGTGAATCCTCGAAGAAAAATAGTGATTGCATTGTGGATACTCTTAGGAATCAGCTTTGGCTTTGCGGTATTTAAGCATTTCACAGCAATAGATACCCATACCATTCACGAAACCAAAATCATAGAAAAGGAATATATGGATACCCATAATGTAGAAAACTTTGTAGAGAAATTTGCAAAATTCTATTACTCATGGGAGCAAAACAGCTTCTCAATTGATAACCGAAACAAAACACTAAAAAACTATCTGACAGAAGAACTGCAAGCTCTTAACAATGACACAGTGCGAAAGGATATACCTGTATCTTCCGTACTTCAAGACTTTCAGATATGGGTGGTCAAAGATACCGGTAATAATACCTTTGATGTGACATACAGTGTAGAACAGCTTATTACAGAGGGAGAAAGCAAGAAAAATGTGCAATCCTCTTATTTTGTAAGTGTCTATGTGGACGCTTCCGGAAATATGGTGATAATCAAAAATCCTACCATCACCAGCACACCGGCAAAATCTTCCTATCAACCAAAGATGTTGGACAGTGACGGTACAGTTGATTCCGTTACCACAAATGAGATAAAAGACTTCTTAACTACATTTTTCAAGCTCTATCCTACCGCTACGCAAAAGGAATTGTCCTATTATGTAGAGGATGGAATCTTAAATCCGGTCGGTAAAGAGTATATTTTTCAGGAACTTGTCAATCCAATTTATAATCGCAGGGAAAATCAGATTACGGTATCTTTAGCGGTCAAATATCTTGACCCACAGACCAAGGCGACACAGGTTTCACAGTTCAGCCTGACGCTTGAAAAGAATGAGGGAAATTGGAAGATTGTGAAGTAAGTAGTCTTTAGAGTATCTATGTGTCAATCATTTTTGATTGGCACATGGACTACTTATTTTTACTTTTTTTGACAAAATCATATTCTAGTGATAGAATATATATAAAGAAAATAAATATCAAAGGAGGAAGTTGCCCATGGCTTATGACTTTAAAAAAGAATTTAAGGAGTTTTATCCAACTAAGACAAATCCGATGATTGTTAAGATTCCCAAAATGAATTTTTTAGCAGTTCGAGGTAAAGGAAATCCTAATGAGGAAGGTAGCCAGTATAAGCAAGCCATTAACTTACTTTACCCACTTGCCTATACTATCAAAATGAGTAAAAATACAGATTACCGAATGAATGGCTACTTTGATTTTGTTGTGCCACCATTAGAAGGTTTTTGGTGGCAGGAAGGTATTAAAGGTGTTGATTTTGAACGTAAAAGCGATTTTCGATTTATCTCTCTCCTTCGTCTGCCGGATTTCGTAAGTAAAGAAAATTTTGACTGGGCTATCCAGCAAGCGACAACTAAGAAAAAAATGGATTTTTCCAACGTGGAATACTTTACTTATGACGAAGGTCTATGTGTTCAATGTTTGCATGTCGGTTCTTATAATGATGAGCCTATAACAGTTGAACGAATGCATGCTTATATGGAAAATGAAGGCTATCAACTGGATATTACAGATGAACGTATGCACCATGAAATCTATATCAGCGATTTTCGTAAAACAGAGCCTGCCAAACTGAAAACTATTCTCAGACATCCGATTAAAAAGAAATAGGGAGAATAAAAAATGGTTATCAAGACATCATTAACAGAGGAGTTAATCCTCGGTATATTGGCAGAGCAACCGCATCATGGCTATCAGATTGAAAAACTTATTGTTGATAGAGGCATGAGAAAATGGACAGACGTAGGTTTTTCTTCAATTTATTATGTACTTGAAAAATTGGAGAAGAAAGGTCTGGCAAAGAGTGTACCGGCAAAGGGAAAAGATAAAAAAGAGTACAGCATTACAAAGCTGGGATTAACAGTTTTGATTGAAAAAACACGTCAGCGTTTAGTAGAACGACAGCCGACGAACTCACATTTTATGACTGCATTGGCAAATAGTCAGAATATGTCCTCTAAAGAATTATTGCAGGCTCTTATGAAACGAAAATATATTTTGAAAAAGGATTTGCAAGTTTTGAAGAATCAACAAGCAGGAGGACAATGTCTGCCAAGGTCTGCCAGACAGTTATTCAGTTTGGGTCTGACCATGCTTCAAGCAGAGCTAAATTGGTTAGAGTCCGAAATTCAAACTTTACAATCACAATGAAATCCAAAAAAATTTCAGAGGAGATGGTATATGAAGTTAGATATAAAACCGTTCATAGGACAGCACTGTGAATCTACCGCAACAGGAACTCTCTTGAATCAGCTTGGTGTTGAATTAAGTGAGCCGATGTTATTTGGTTTGGGAGAAGGTCTGGGATTTACTCTTTGGAATATGAAATCCATGAATATGCCGTTTATAGGCGGGAGAATTAAACCTGATTTATTAACACAAAATATCACAAAAAATTTAGGATTAAAACTTGATGTGAAGGAAACTTCTTCAAAAGATAAAGCATGGAAATCCGTCAAGGGATTGTTGGATAGAGGTAAGGCAGTTGGTCTGAAATTAGATTGCTATCACTTGGAATATTTTACTAATCCAATTCACTTTGTGGGACACTATGTCGCTATAATCGGATACGATGATAAAAATGCTTTTTTAGTGGATACTGCTCAACAAGGGTGTGAAGTAAGCAGTTCTTTAGAGAGTTTAGAGCAGGCAAGAAGTGAAAAAGGTTCTATGTCATCTAAAAACTTGTTTTATACAATTGAAAAAGAAACAGAAGTATTACCCATAAAAACGGCTGTTTTAACTGCAATACACAATAATGCAGTAACATATTTAAACCCGCCGATAAAGAATCTGACATATAAGGGCATTTATAAAGCAAGTGATGAAATCATCAGGTGGTTTGACAGTTCAAAGAGTATTGAAGAAGATTTTAAAATGACTGCTATGTTAATGGAAAAGGCAGGAACAGGTGGAGCAATATTTAGAAATCTATATCGTGATTTTCTAAAAGAAGCCTTTGACTTAACAAATAATGATAATATTAAAGTGGCTTACTTAACCTTTGTGGAGATTGCTAAGAATTGGGAAGAAGTTATTGCTCTATTTAAAAAAGTATCTGATACCAAAAACAGAAACTATATTTTAGAAGCTTCAAAAAAGATGAAAGAAATCTCGGTACAAGAAAAGGAAGCTATGCAGATATTAGAAAATGTGTACAGCTATAAATAAAGAAAGCATTGACGGATGGGTTGAAAAGTATTTTTATAAAATTCCAAGGAGAATTCATGGAGGTAATAATTGAATGCGACAGAATGGGTATTGTGTCCTATATGCAAAAGTAAAACTCGAATAAAACTACGAAAAGATACTGAATTAAAAAATTTTCCTCTTTATTGTCCTAAGTGTAAATTAGAAACTTTAGTCAATATAAAAGAATTAAAAGTAACCATAATTAAAGAGCCAGACGCAAAGACGCAGAGCCGATAATGTAAGATATAAAATCTTATGTTGTCGGCTCTTTTGTATAGGAGAATTGCTATGAAAAAAATATATTACAAGCCGATTTTACACGGCGATTATTTGCAAGGGTGACACACCACCATCTACACAAAATAATTCTCCGTGGTTTTTCGCTTTTCCCAATAATATAATTAACACTGCCAAGACACATGAACAGAGAGCAATCTGTTTGTGTGTTTTTTATTTATCTGAAAAGTTTTTGACCGGCAATGCAACAAATCCCCCTTTCACGTCGGGACTAAGAGTGAAAGGAGGCAAAGGAGCAAAACTCACTT
Source organism: Parvimonas sp. M20 (assembly GCF_035282425.1). Taxonomy (NCBI): domain Bacteria; kingdom Bacillati; phylum Bacillota; class Tissierellia; order Tissierellales; family Peptoniphilaceae; genus Parvimonas; species Parvimonas sp. M20. Next base: position 52,900 of record NZ_JAYKBQ010000003.1, read on the forward strand.
CCTTTCAATCCAGAGAAAGGAGGTGAGAACATGAAACTATCATCTTTTCAGGCAACGATAGAAAATCAGTTTGACTATATCTGCAAACGAGCTATGGAAGATGAACGAAAAGACTATTTCAAACAGCTTTCCAGACTTGCAAAGCATGAAGTGTCCTTTTCGGAAATTGGCGATTATCTTGTTAGCCAGTTTGCAACAGCAGACAGTTATTCAACGGATTTTCAGATTTTCACACTGAACGGCATATCCATTGGTATTGAGAATGACCTGCTAAGCGAAGCACTGCGGAATTTACCAAGCAATAAACGGAATATTCTGCTCCTGTTCTATTTTATGGATATGAGCGATTCAGAAATTGCTGACATGCTGAAACTTAACCGTTCCACTGTTTACCGACACAGAACCAGCGGACTTGCCATGATGAAAAAGTTTATGGAGGAATTTGAAGAATGAAAAAGAATTATTCTCTTGTTCCCTTTCCTCTCATTGTAAAGGCTACTGACGGCAATGCGGAAGCAATCAATCAGATTATCCGGCACTATCGGGGATATATGACAAAACGCTCCCTGCGTCTGATGAAAGATGAATACGGAAATCAAAGCATGGTTGTTGATGAGGTTTTGCGTGGACGAATGGAAACAAGACTGATTACAAAGATTTTGTCATTTGAAATCAAGTGACACACGCTCTCTTTTCGTGGAAGCGTGATGATGTTTCTGTTTCCACGCTTCCCGACTGGAGAGGTTTGTTATTCTGCCAAAGCATATATCCTTTTATATGTTTTTGCAGGCGAATAAGCCCCTATGTTCTTTGAAAACTGAATAAAGCGGTTAAATACGTTGCGGTAAGAAGCGAGCTGATGGAACCGATACGCCATGACCTGTCAGAAATGACAGCGAGCGATTCCTACCGGCATTCCATAAATCATCATTAGCAAGATGATTGCCATGACTTTCTTATTGACATAATGATACTCCCGTATAGTCACAGTCCGAGCGTTAGAAGCGTCGCAGGCAATGAGTACGGCTACATGAGAACCATGCAGGGGTGAGATTCCCGTGAGCCTTGCTAAGGCTGTTTGACTGCTTGTAAAACAAAATTTGAAAGGAGGACTGATTTCATGAATCAAGTTGATGTTCCAATCTGGGAACGCTACACGCTGACGATTGAAGAAGCTGCTAAATATTTCCGTATCGGTGAAAATAAACTACGTCGTTTAGCAGAGGAAAATAAAAATGCAAGCTGGCTGATTATGAACGGAAACAGGATTCAGATTAAGCGAAAACAATTTGAAAAAGTAATAGATACATTAGATGTCATATAGTGTAAGGGTCTTGAATATGTATGGTATAATAGTATTAAGTCGTATCAAGGCTCTTTCCATACAGGAAAGGAGCAGATAGCATGTCACAAAAAAGGCGTGACCATAAAGGTCGGATTTTGAGGACTGGAGAGAGTCAGAGAAAAGACGGAAGATACTTATACAAATATGTAGATTCATTTGGAGAAACACAGTTTATCTATTCATGGAAGCTTGTGGCTACGGACAGAGTTCCAACAGGTAAACGGGATTGTATCTCATTACGTGAAAGAATTGCAGAAATACAAAAAGATGTTCAAGATGGGATTGATATTGTCGGCAAGAAGATGACACTTTGCCAGCTTTATGCTAAGCAAAATTTCCAACGTCCTAATGTAAAAGCAAATACAAAAAATGGGCGTAAATATCTGATGGAAATTTTGAAAAACGATAAGCTGGGAGCAAGAAGCATAGACAGCATTAAACCGTCTGACGCTAAAGAATGGGCTATCAGAATGAGCGAAAACGGCTTTGCTTATTCAACCATCAATAACTATAAGAGGTCACTGCGAGCTTCATTTTACATTGCGATACAAGATGATTATGTAAGAAAGAATCCCTTTGATTTTCAGCTTAATACCGTTATTGATGATGATACTGTTCCTAAAATGGTATTAACATCAGAACAGGAAACAAGACTGCTTGATTTTGCAAAGACCGATAAAATATATCAAAAGAATTATGATGAAATTCTGGTGCTATTAAAAACTGGACTTCGCATTTCAGAGCTATGCGGTCTGACTGTTTCAGATTTGGATTTTGAAAATCATCTTATCTCAGTTGACCACCAGTTATTAAGAAACACGGAACTTGGATATTACATCGAAACGCCCAAAACCAAAAGCAGTAAGCGACAAATACCAATGGTTGAAGCTACCTATCAGGCATTGAAAAGAGTATTGGCAAAACAAGGTGGCAGAAAGTGTGTTGAAATTGACAGATACAGCAATTTTCTTTTTCTCAACAGAAAAGGCTATCCTAAAACAGCATGTGATTTTAACGGCATATTGAGAAACCTCATTAAAAAATACAACAAATACCATGAGGAAAAATTGCCACATATCACACCGCACACACTTAGACATACATTCTGTACCAACTGTGCCAATGCCGGCATGAATCCCAAAGCCTTGCAATATATTATGGGACATGCAAATATAACTATGACACTAAACTATTATGCACATGCGACCTGCAATTCGGCTATGGAAGAAATGAAACGCTTGGAGAAAGAACAGCAAGCAAGGCATTTAGTCGCTTAGGAGAAATGAATTTACTACCCTTTTACCACTTTTGACCATCAATTCATAACAGATTATACAAAGAAACGTGAAGTATCTTCCTAAAGAAAAAACGCCCGAAAGCCTATACAACAAGGCTTTACGAGCATTTAAGAATATTCAAAATGATAATGGGAAATTTGTAATATGTTTAATTAAAAAATTAAATTTTTAATTTTGAAATTGGATTTTTTGAAATACCTTTTTTTATATCTTCATCATCTAAATGAGTATATATTTGTGTTGTCGCAACACTTGTATGACCTAAAATACTTTGTATTGTTCTTATATCTACATCCCCGTATTTATACATAAGTGTTGCTGCTGTATGCCTTAATTTATGAGGCGTATATATTTTGGGATCAAGTCCTGATAATTGTATATATCTTTTTAATCTTAATTGAATTGATCTATTTGAAATTCTTTTTTTATGTGAGCTCAAGAATAAGGCATTCGTATTTCTTGTAACTGGTCTAAGTTTTAAATAACTATTTATCGCATATAGACAATTTTCATTTAGAAATACAGTCCTTTCTTTATTTCCTTTACCAATGACACTTAATTTATCCTCTTTAATAGAATCGATATTTATTCCTGTAAGTTCAGAAATTCTAAGTCCGCAAGTTAAAAATATTAATATAATAGATAAATCTCTGGCTCTGTTAAACTCATTTTTTTCCTCTTTAATAGAATTTATTACCTTTTCTGACTCAGATAAAGTTAAATATACAGGATTTCTTTTTTCTAACTTTGGCAATTCAAATTTTTCTGAAGGATTTTTATCAATTAATTCAACGGTATTATACAAATATTTAAACCATGATTTTATTGCAGAAATTTTTCTAGCTTTTGTTTTAGTTGAATCGTTATAATTAGAATCACAAAAAGAAATATAAGCATGTAAATCTGTGATATCTATATCAGAAATATCTCTTTTATTAATTGATAATATCGATACAGAGTTTATGTCTGAATTTAAATTATATCCAAATAATTTTTTTCTCATAATAATAAATTTTAAAAATCGTTTTAAATCATAATAATATTCTTTAACCGTTAGATTAGAACGTCCTTTAATAGTTAGCAAATAATTTAAATAGTCATCTAATATAGTAGGGCAATCATCAAAATGTATCATATCATCTCTCCTTAGAAATACACATATACTATGATTAGATATATGTGCTAATAGACTAGTTTAAAAACATATCGTATAAAAGTATTTTTAAATAGTATTTTGTGGTATAATATATTATAACATATAAAAGAGTGATTTATTAATATATATTAAGAATTTATAGAATTAAATACCAAAGGAGATTAAAATGAGATTAAATTTTAGAAAACTTTTTGAATTAAAATCAATCAGATTTTTAGTTTTTATAATATTTTCTATAATTATTTTTGCATTATCACTATTATTTATAAAACATAACCTTCAAAAACGAGAAAAAGATAAAATTGAACAACAAAAACCTACAAAGAATAATGAAGAGGATACTAATAAAATGAATGAAAAAAAAGATAAAAAAACTAAAAATGGAGATAATACAAACTCTGATAGTTTAAAAGATAATAATTCAAATATAGAAAAAAATAAGATTGACCTAGATAAAAGAGAAATAGACAATTTTAAAGAAAATAACCCTAAGTAATAAATTATATAAAACATAATAGAATATAGTTTTGATTATTAAATTAAATATTTTTCTTACACTTATAATATAAAATTTTAAACTATTTTTTTCGCAAAACTATTATTTTGCGAAAATAATTATTAAGAATTAAAGCAAAGGTTAAAATTACACCTCTGCTCTATTTTTGTTTTAAACTTAAATAGTTTTACATATTTTATAAAAATTTTAAATTTACGCTAACTCATCTTTGTATAATTCTTGTAAATATAATATATCATTCATTATCGAATTATCTAAATCTTCGTACAATAACAATTTATCCATATCTTCTTTCGCGTTTTTGAATTTTTTTAGTTTTAATTCTAATATTATCTTATTAAATAGTAATTTTTCATCATCTATATATATAGACAGTCCTTTTTCGAAAATTTCAAGCGATTTTTCGATTTTTTGAGTTTTGTAATATAATAACCCTAATTCTATAAAAATATTCAAAAAATCGGCATTTAAATCCAATGATTTTTCATAATACTCAATAGATTTTTCGTTTTCGTTTAATTTATTATATATATATCCAATCCAATAAGAATCTTCTTTATCTAGATTAAAATTATCAATATTTTCTAATATTTTATAACAGTCTTCAAACTTAAATCTATCTACCAGTTGTAATAGCTCTTCAATTTTAACTTTTACACTAATATCTTGTATTTTTTTATTGATAATATTATCAATTTTCTTGTTTGAATTAGTTATAGCCTTTTTATAAAATATATTAGCTTTAATGTAAAATTTCTCGTTTACATATAAATCACCATAAAGCATATTTAGTAAAAAATCATCTTCATTTTTATTTTCTAGATTAGCCAAGAAAATTTTAATTTCATTAATAAATATATTATAATAACTGTTATCATAATTTAAAATCATTAAAAGATATTTAGTATATAATTTTAAAATAAAATCATCATTTTTTTCTAAATTAATTAATCCTCTAATAATTAATAAATTATATATTATGGTGTCATAATTATTATCATTAAAATCAATTTTCGATTTGACAAAATCTAACAAATTAATATTTTTTGAATTTATAAAATCATTTAAAAATTTAATATTATCAAAATTTGAATCTATTCCATTTAATAATAAAATCCCTTCAAAAAAATATGATAAATTAATATTTTCATTAAATTTATTATTTTTAATATTTTCTAAAAGAACATTTGAACTAATTGGAAAATCAATATTTTCATAAATTTTCTCATTAATTTCAATATTTTTCACTGTAAGAAAATATACTTTATTAGAAAATTTTCTAAAATAATTATATAAATTATCCATATTCACCTACATTTTTTTAGGAGTATCCATACCTAGAAGTCCTAATCCAATTTCAATAAGTAATCTTGTACAATATGTTAGTACAAGTCTAAATTCTTTAATATTCTCTTCTTGATTATTTATAGGACAAGAATTATAAAATTTATTAAATAATTTTGCAACTTCAGTTATATACCTTGCAAGTATTGAAGGTTCGTATTTTTTAGCGGAATCTAATAAAATATCTTCAAATTTATAAATTGACTTTATCAAAGACAATTCATCTATATTCATTTCATAATCTGAAACTTTAGAAATATCGATACTATTTAATTTTGAATAAAAATCATTCTTTTCCAATATACTATTAGCTCTTGCAGCAGAATATTGAACATATGGACCTGTTTCTCCTTCAAAGTTAAGAACATTGTTCCAATCAAAAGAATAATCTTTAATTCTGGTGTTAAATAATTCTTGAAATATAACAGCACCAATTCCTACTTGTTTAGCAATTTCTTCTTTGTTTTCAAGAGAACAGTTTCTTTCGTTTATAATTTCTAGGGTTTTTTCTACACTTTTTTCAAGTACATCATTTAAGAATATAACATTTCCTTCTCTTGTACTAAGTTTTGCAGAAGTTCCTAAAAAATCATCTTTTACACTTACCATGCCAAATGAAACATGAATACAATCTTTTGCCCATTCATATCCCATTTTTTCTAAAACAGCTTTTAATTGTTGAAAATGTAACTTTTGTTGAGTTGCAACTACATAAATATTTTTATAAAAATGATAGTCTTTTTTTCTAGTCAATGCAGTTGCAATATCTCTTGTTATATAAGTACTAGAGGAGTTGCTTTTTAAAATTAATGCTGGAGGCAAATCATATTTATCTAGATTAACAATTTTACATCCATCACTTTCAACTAATAAATTTTTATCTTCAAGTTCTTTAACAACATCATCAATAAATTGAGAATGATATGCTTCACCTCTGTATGAGTCAAATTCAACTTTTAATTTATCATAAACCTTTTGAAATTCCATTAAACTAATGTCTTTAAACCAATTCCAAAGTCTAATGGACTCTTCATCTCCATTTTCTAATTTATTAAAATAGTCTCTAGCAGTTTCTAACATTTTTTCATCAGTTTTGCATAGATTATTAAAATCGACATACAATTTTAATAATTGATTTATAGGGTCAGCATTTATCTCTTCATCATTCCCCCACAATTTGTATGCAGCAATTATTTTCCCAAACTGGGTTCCATAATCTCCAAGATGATTTACACCAACTGTATTATATCCTAGAAAATTATATATGTTTTTAATTACATTTCCAATTAATGTACTTCTTATATGTCCAATATGAAATGGTTTAGCTATATTTGTTGAAGAATAGTCAATAACAATAGTTTTATCTAAATTATCTTGTGAAGATCCATATTTTTCTTTTTTATCAAATATTTCTTTTATAACATTTTTAGAAAATTCTGAGTTTCTAACAAAGAAATTAATATAAGGTCCAACATTTTTTACATTTGAGAATATACTATCATCTATATTAATTCTATTTACCAATTCTTCAGAAATTATATTTGGTGCTTTTCTTAAAGTTTTAGATAATTTAAAACATGGAAATGAGAAGTCTCCCATTTCTGGATTAGGAGGAATTTCTATCAATTCTCTAATTTCTTCTTTATTTAAATTTATATCTAAATCAAAAATAGTATCTATAACTATATCCTTAAAGTTTATCATAATTTTCTCCTATTTTAGTTTTACAATAGTAGCTCCATCGCCACCTTCATTAAATTTAGCAAAGCTAAAAGACTTAACCAATTTATGTTTTCTCAAAAAATCTGAAATATTATTTCTTAAAACTCCAGTTCCCTTACCATGAACAATTGTTACTTCATTTAAATTAGCTATAAAAGAATCATCTAAAAATTTATCAATTTCATAAATTGCATCTTCTGTATTATATCCTCTTACATCTATCTTATTATTATACATTTTATCACTCTTAATAAAAGTAGCTTTAGAATGAGATATTTTTTCTTTAGAATTATCAATAACTTTTTCAATTCTAATAATATCACTAATATTTGCATTTACTTTTAAAATACCTATTTTAACTTGTAAATTTCCATTTTTATCTGGTAATGTCTGTACATATCCATTTTCATTTAAACTTAGAACTTTAACTTCTTCACCTAACATTAAAGGTTCATTTAATATATTAGATTCAGTTTCTTTTTTAATCATTTTAGAATGATTAATTTTATCCATTTTCTTTAATATTTCTTCAGAGATTTTTTTTAATTTAGTAGATTGTTCTTTTGATCTTGCTTTGTTTATATGATTAATTGTTTCTTTGCAAAATTTTTCAGTTTCATATATTGAATTTTCAATATATTCTTCTAATTTTTTTATCTTTTTTTCTTTTTGTTTATTAAATTTCTCAAGCTTTTCTTCATATTCTTCTTTAATTTTCTTATTAAAATTTAATAACTCTCTTTGCTCAATAATAAGCTCTTCATATTCTTTACGTCTACTATCAACACTACTAACTAACTTATCAAAAGATAACTCATTATTGGATATAAACTTTTTAGCATTAACAATAAAGCTTTCGTTAAGTCCTAATTTTTTAGAAATCTCAAACGCATTTGATTTTCCAGAAATGCCAATGATTAATTTGTAAGTGGGTTCTAGCTTTTCAACATCAAATTCCATTGCGGCATTTTGAACATTTTCAGTTGACATTGCATACATCTTTAATTGACTATAATGAGTTGTTGCAATAGTTCTAATATTCTTTTCTAAAAAATAATTTAGTATGGCAATTGACAGACCTGAACCTTCTTCCGGATCTGTCCCGGATCCTAGCTCATCAAATAAAATCAAGGAATTTTCTTTTGCTCTGTTTATTATTTCAATTATATTTTTCATATGAGATGAAAATGTGCTTAAGGATTGTTCTATACTTTGTTCATCACCAATATCTGCAAATAATTCATCAAATACAGCTACTTCTGAATTATCAGCACAAGGTAACATAAGTCCGTATTGAGTCATCAAAGTTAAAATACCAACAGTTTTTAATGTAACAGTCTTACCACCAGTGTTTGGTCCTGTAATTACTAAAGTATTAAAACTATTTCCAAGAGAAATATCAATTGGAACTACTCTATCTTTATCAATTAGAGGGTGTCTAGCCGATTTTAATGAAATTATGCCTTTATTATTTATTATAGGTTTAATAGCTTCCATATCGTATGCCAATTTTCCTCTTGAAAATATAAAATCTATATTGGCAATTACATTTAAGTTTGAAATTAATTCAGGTAAAATTTCTAAAACTCGTTTAGAAAATTCTATTAAAATTCTTTCAATTTCTTTTTCTTCATCAATTTCTAACTTTTTTAAATCATTATTTAAATCAACTACAAACATAGGTTCTATAAAAACTGTTTGACCTGATGCAGATTGATCGTGGACAATACCTTTAAAAGAATTTTTAAATTCACTTCTTACAGGGACTACATATCTGCCATCTCTCAATGTATAAATATTATCCATTAACTTGTCTGATGTTGAAATAAGTTGATTAAGTTTATCTCTAATTAAGTCATTTTTAGATTTTATCATTCGTCTTATTCTTTTTAAATCAGAACTTGCATCATCTGAAATTTCATTTTCAGATATTATAGAGATTTCTATATCTTTTTCTAATTGAGTAGCTATGTTCAAAGAATTTAAAAGCTCAAAAATATTTTTATATTCAGTTGATTCTTCTTCAGAAATTATATTTTTTAAAAATCTTGAAGTATTAAGAAGTTTCCAAACTTCTAAAAGTTTTCTAGGAGTAAAAAATTGTCCTATTTCTAAAAGTTTAAAGTCTTCTTCTAAGTCATCAATATTAGAAATTCCAGGTAATCCATATTTTATTATAAATCTATAGGCCTCGTCCGTTTCATTTAACAGTCTTTGTATCTTTATTATATCAAAAGAAACTTCTGTGTTTTTAATAATTTTTTTACCTATTATACTTTGAGAACGATCCAATAACTTATTTATAATTTTATAAAATTCTAAAGTTTTTAATACCTTATTGTTCATTATTATTTATTCTTCTCCATTTTTAATAATTTTTTTAATGTATTCATTTTTTACTTTTAAAATTTCATTTTGTAATTCTGTGATTGTTTCGTTTTTTACTCTTAATTCATTAAAGTTATCATAAGAAATTTTTTCTACATTTTCATATCTTTTCTCAAGTGTACTTATTGTACGAATTAAAACATTGTTCTTATTAGTTAATTCGTTTATAATCTGATTTAATTTTTCATTCTTACTTTCTAGTTTTTTCTGATTTTTAATAAGCTCTTCTTGCTTTTTAAAGGGATAATCACTATCTTCAGATAACAAAGTCAGCTCTTTTTTTACATCAAAATAGTCACTTGAAATATTTAATGCCACTAAAGTTGCAGCCATAGCTGAGTTTATTAAATAATTTTGAGAAGTAATTTTATTTATTTCTTCATTGACAAATTTTGCAACTTCCTCAACTTCTTCTTTAGTTTTTTCACTTACAATTGTGTAAACATTGCCAGCAATATTTACTTTAATTCTATTGGTATCCATAATATTCTCCTAATTAAAATCTTAAATATGCTCCTAATTCTTTTTTTAAATCAGTTAATATACTATCAATTATAGTATTAATATCCTCATCAACTAAAGTTTTGTCTTTAGATTGAAAAGTCAATTTATAAGCCATTGATTTTTTGTTTTTATCAATTTGATTTCCGGTATATATATCAAAAAGTTCAATATTTTTTAATATATTATTAGAATTATTTTTGAATATTCTTTCAATGCTTCCACTATCTACATCCTTATCAACTACTATTGCTAAATCTCTTTTAACAGCAGGATACTTGATTAATGGCTCATAGATTTTTGTTAAATTTGCTTTATCTCTAATTTTTTCGATATCTATTTCACAAACAAATATATTTTTCTTTATATAGAAATTCTTACAAACACCATATGAAACTTGTCCGATTTCTCCGATTTTTTCTTTGTTTATTAATATATCTGCACATATACCTGGATGAAAATATTCTATTGAACTATTTTTAACAAATTCTAAATTGTAAATGTTTAATGCATATAGTAAATTTACTATAATATCTTTAATATAATAAAAATCATATTTCCCATAACAGCCTATAACCACTTTTTTCTCTTCAATTGGTACTTTATCATTCGTAATAGTGTGAAATGTATTACCAAGTTCATAAACTAATAAATCTTCATTTTTATAATTCAAATTTTTGGATAAAACATCAATTACATTTGGTATTAAGGACTTTCTCATAATACTAAATTCTTCTCCCAGTGGATTTAAAATTTTAACTGTATTTTTAGTATTCATCTTTGCTTTTCCAATAATACTTCCACCAATAAATGAATAAGTTGTAATTTCAGATAACCCCAAATTTAATAAAATACTTTTAATCTTATCTTCAAAAATTCTTTTTTTACTTTTTCTACCAATTGTATTTGGAGCTAAAATAGGTTTAGGATTAAGATTAGAAAATCCATATAATCTACCAATCTCTTCTACAATATCTTCTTGAATAACTAAATCTGTTCTAAAATATGGAATAGTGCAAATAATAGTATTCCCCTTTACCTCCGTCTTTATTTCCAATAATTCTAAGTATTTTACAATATCAGATTTTTTTATATCAACTCCTAATAATCTTTTAGCTAGATTAGAGTCAAACTGAATTACTTTATTGACTGTTTTTTCTTTTTTTGCATCGAAAACAGAATCAATTTTACATTCAACATTTTTTTCAAGTAAACACAAAAATCTAGATAGAACTTTCATTGTATGATTAATAGTCAATCCTTTTTCATATCTTATTGATGCTTCAGATTTTAACCCCAATCTTTTTGATGTAGATTTAATAGCCTTTTTTGTAAAATAAGCAGACTCTATTAAAATATTTTTTGTATTTTCATCAATTTCAGAATTTTTTAAGCCCATAATACCAGCAATAGCAATAGGTTTTACATCATCACATATTAACATATCTTCACTTGAAAGAGTTCTTTCAACATCATCTAGAGTTACTACTTTTTCTCCTTCTATAGCGTTTCTAATAGCGATATTACCTTCTAATTTATCTAAATCAAAAGCATGTAGAGGTTGACCTAATTCCAACATCAAGAAATTTGTTAAATCTACAATATTGTTTACAGGTCTTATACCAGAATTTAATAGATAGTTTTGAACTTTTCTATCTGATTCCTCTATTTTTACATTTTTTACAATACTTGCAGAATATCTTCTACAATTTTCTGAGTGAATATTAATATTTAATTGACTTTTATTTTCAATTTTTTTAATATCAATAAAATTAATTGGCTTTAATTTTTTATTAAGACTTGCAGCTATTTCACGAGCCATACCAACGATAGATAGACAATCTGGTCTATTTGGGGTTATTTCAAATTCTACAATAATATCGTTTAAATCTAAAATATCTCTAATATCGGTACCTAAAACAATATTATCGTCAAAAATCCTAAGTACCCCATCCCTATAATCCTTTGGAATGATAGAATCTGGATAACCTAACTCTTTATAACTACAAAACATACCTTGAGAAATTTCTCCAGCCAATTTAGCCTCTTGAATTTTTGTATTATCAGCAAGAGTAGAGTTAACTTTTGCGACTGGAACAAAATCGCATTGTTTTAGATTTTGTGCAGCTGTAACAATTTGAACTATTTCATTTCCTAAATCAACTTTTGTAATCCATAATTTATTAGAATCCTCATGTCTATAAATATCAATAATTTTGCCTATTACTATATTATCAATGTTAGTTCCTAATTTTACAATAGATTCAACATGTGAACCTGTAAGTGTTACTTTGTCACATATGTCCATTATCTCATCATTAATGTCAACATATTCTTTTGCCCATTTAATTGGTAGTAACATATAATCCCCCTTAAAATTGTTCTAAAAATCTTTTATCATTATCATATAATAATCTTATATTATTTATTTTATGCTTTACCATAGTAATCCTATCAATTCCCATTCCAAATGCAAAACCTGAATATTTTTTTGAATCAATTCCACAAGCTTCTAAAACATTAGGGTGTACCATTCCACAACCTAATAATTCCATACTCCATCCTGTACCATTACAAACTGTACATCCTTTACCCTTACAATTAAAGCAAGAAACATCTACTTCTGCACTTGGCTCAGTAAATGGGAAATAATGAGGTCGATATCTTGTTTTCATATCTTCTCCAAAAAATTCTTTAATAAATGTATTAAGTGTGTCAATTAAGTTACTCATATTAATATTTTCGTCTACTACAAGTCCTTCAATTTGATGGAACATTGGTGAATGAGTATCATCAACTTCGTCAAATCTAAAAGTTCTACCAGCAGATATCATTTTTATAGGTGGTTTTGTTGTCATCATTGTTCTAATTTGAACTGGTGAAGTATGTGTTCTTAGCAATAAATCCTTATTGATATAGAAAGTATCTGACATATCTCTTGATGGATGATCCATAGGAGAATTTAGTTTATTAAAATTATTTTCTACTGTTTCAATTTCAGGGCCTTCAATTACAGAAAATCCCATTGAAATAAAGAAATTTTCTAAATCTTCCATAGTTTTATTTAAAGGATGCCTATGTCCTATATCAATGAATTTTTTGTTTATAGTAACATCAATAGTTTCTTCCTTTATTCTTTTTTCTAATTCAAGTTTATTATACATTTCAATTTTTTCATTTATTATATTTTCAATTTCTTGTTTAGTTAAATTTATAAGTTCTCCTATTCTTGGTCTTTCTACTTTTGAAACATTAGCCATATTTCTTAGAATACTTGTAAATTCACCTTTTTTACCTAAATACTTAATTCTAAGTTCTTCTAAAGAATTTTTATCTATACTATTCTTAATTTCATTTATTATTTTTTCTCTTAAATTACTAATTAATTCTTTCATACTTACTCCTATTTAACCTTGTAATTTTTTATAATAATAGCCTTCTCCCCATTTAGTTTGAATGTAGGTAACATCGCCTATATTTATCTTTTCTCTCAATCTCCTAATATGAACATCAATCTTTCTGTAATCACTAACATGTTCTTCTTTCCAAACGGTTTTTGCAATATCTTCTCTGCTAAAAATCTTTTCTGAGTTTATTGCCATTATATACAATATGTCAAATTCTTTTCCTGTTAAATCAACTTCTTCACCTTTGAGCTTTACAGTTCTACCCACTATATTAAATTCTAGGTCATCAGCAAAAATTAAATTATCAATATCTGTTCTTCTTTGACCAAATCTTCTCATAATAGCTCTAATTCTCGCTTTTAATTCAAGAATATTAAATGGATAAATTAAATAATCATCAGCTCCATATTCAAAAATTAAAATTTTCTGCATATCATCCTTTAAAGTGGTAGTAACAATAGTAGGAATATCACAAAATTCATTTAATTTTCTTTTAAGATCTAATCCTGTACCATCCTTAAAATTCATATCCATAATTATCATATCAAAATTTTTCTGGTCAGCTAAAATAATAGTATCTTCGATATTATTAGAAGTTGTTATTTCATAATTTTCATCTTCTGTCATCGAATACATTAAGTCATTTATTTGTGAATCCGTAGGTAAAGCCATTAATATTTTTAATTTCATAATCTTCTCCTATTTCACCAATATTCTTTCATTATCTTTTCTTAAAGTTATCTTTTCTTTATCTAAAAATTCAAGCAATTCCATAGTTGATTTTCTATTTGAATTTAATAAATCTCTTGCATCTGAAACGGAAATAGTTCCATTTTTTATAATAAATTCTCTAATCATATTTACAGCCAAGTCATAATTATCTTTAAGCATATAACCTGAATCTAATTTCACAACCTCTTTATTACCTATCAAATACAAAATAAGTTCTTTAAAATGTTCAATATTCATATTTAAACTAAAATCTTCAAAATTTACAATTGAAAATTTATTTGAATTAAATGTATGTTTTATATTTTGAACATTTTTAAAATCTTCATCATCTAGTAAAACATTAAAATCTAAAGTAGAAATATATTCATCTGAAACTTTGAATTTATCATAAATTAAGTAATTCATAAATTCATTTTTTGTTTTTCCATTTAATAAATCAAAAAATTTTGATTTTATTGTCTCTTTTGAAATCCCAATTCTTTTAGGATATTTTTCATGAAAATCTTTTATAAATTTAGTTATATTTTTAATTAATTTTTCAATAAATCTATCTGACAAAATTAGTCTATCAGAAGTATTTCCGAATGAAATAACTTTATTTTCATAAATTAGTTCATCAATGAGTTTTGAAATATTTTTATCTGAATCTGATAAAAAGTTATAATAATTTTTTTCAAAATAAAATTTATCACTAAATCTGTCGATATAATTATATATATATTCTTTAAAATTGCAATTATCAAGAGTTTTAATTTGCTCTATATCATAACTATTAAATCTTTTTTTCTTAGTAGCATTAGAATCAATTATATATCCCCCACCAACAGTATAAAGAGGTGAAAATAGTCTTAATATAAATTTATCATTTCTTTTACTAATAATAGGTTCTTCCAATCTTAATTGAACTATATATTCTTTATTAGATTCCAACTCTTCGTTTTCTAATAGGATTGCTCTACATAAAACCTCGCTTGACCCTAAGTACAAATGAAATCTTGTTCTATTAGTTATTTCAAAAGGTAGATTAATTGTCTTTAATTTAACATCTATAATACTACTTTCAGTAAAAGTGTTATTTGGAACTAGTACTGAACCCTTTGAGACATCTTCTTTTTTAATATTTGCAAGATTTACAGCAACACGCTGTCCAGAATAAGCAGTATTAACATTATTATCATGTACTTGTAAATTTCTTACCTTTGTTAATTTATTTGATGGATAAACCCAAATTTCATCATCAAGATTTAATATTCCTGAAATCAACGTTCCTGTAACAACAGTACCAAAGCCAGTTATTGAAAAGGACCTATCAACATATAATCTAGAATTTGTATTTAAATCTTTTTCCGGTAAAGTATCTACAATTCTAATTATTTCCTCTTTTAGTTTATCAATTCCTGTTTTTTCAGTTGAAGAAACTTCTATTATTTTAGCATCTTCTAAAAATGTTCTAGAAACTTCGTCAGCTATATCTAATTTAACAAGCTCTATCCAATCCTTATCAACTAAATCACATTTTGTTAAAGCAATAATTCCATTTTTTATACCAATTAAATTTAGAATATCCAAATGCTCCTTGGTTTGAGCCATCATTCCTTCATCAGCAGCTACAACTAAAATAATCATATCCATACCACAAACGCCGGATAACATATTTTTTATAAACTTCTCATGGCCAGGAACGTCAATAATTCCAACTCTAAGTTCATCAGTTAAGTCAAAATGAGTAAAGCCTAATTCAATAGATATACCTCTATTTTGTTCTTCTTTTAATCTGTCAGTATTTCTTCCAGTTAAAGCTCTTATTAAAGTTGTTTTACCATGATCTATATGTCCTGCAGTTCCAACGATAATATTTTTCTTATTATCCATATTATTCTCCTATTAATGAATTTAATGCATCTTTTATTATACAAAATTCATTTTCAAAAATAGTTCTCACATCAAAAATTAAGTTTCCTTTGTAAATTCTTGTGATTATAGGAATTTTATTATTTCGTAATTTTTCTTCTAATTCATTTTCAGTAAATGACTCTGAAATCAACTTTACAGCCTTAGATGGCAATTTTTGAGTTGGTAGTGAACCTGCACCAACTTCTGAATCAATATCTATAATTTCATAAGAAAATTCATTACTTTTTCCCAAACATTCTATAAGTTTTTGAGCTTTATTATATAGTTTTTCAACTTTTGCAGTTAACATATTTAGTGTTGGTATTTTTGCAATAGCTGATTCTTCGTCAATATAATATGAAAATACAGACTCTAGAGCTGATAATGTAAATTTATCAACTCTTAAAGCTCTAGTTAATTGATTCTTTTTCATCTTTTCTATATATTCTTTCTTTCCAACGATAATACCTGCCTGAACTCCACCCAGTAATTTATCTCCACTGAAACTCACAACATCAACTCCATTTTTAATACATTCTTGTACGGTTGGCTCGTAAGATAATCCATATTTAGATAAATCTATAAGCACTCCAGAACCTAAATCTTCAATAATAGGGATATTATATTTTTCTTTTAAACTATTTAATTCAAATGAAGACACAGATTCAGTAAATCCTAAAATTTTAAAATTACTTTGATGAACTTTAAATAACGCAGCTGTATTTTCATCAATTGCATTTTCATAATCACTAAGATGTGTTTTATTAGTTGTTCCTATTTCCTTGAGCACTGCCCCACTTTCTATGCAAACATCTGGAATTCTAAAAGAACCCCCAATTTCAACAAGTTCACTTCTACTTGTAATTACATTCTTACCTTTTGCCATCGTTGATAATATTAACATAACTGCTGCTGCATTATTATTTACAACCATGCAATCTTCAGCTCCAGTAATTTTCCTTATAATTTCACTTAAATGGGAATATCTTGATCCACGTTCACCTTTTTTCAAATCATACTCAAGATTGGAATATCCAATTGAAACTTTCTTAATATTTTCAAAAATTTCATCATTTAAAACAGATCTTCCTAAATTAGTATGAATTACAACTCCAGATGCATTAACAACATTTCTAAGGCTAAATATTTTTTTGTTCATTAAATTTTCCCTAATATTCTCAATTAAATTTTCAATCTTATTTGATATAATTTTTTCATCACAACCATTTGAAATTTTGCTTCGTATACTATCTAGTTCTTCATGAATTGACTCCATAACTAAATTTTTAGAATTTTCTTCTAAAAGAATTTTAATTAATTCATTATCTAAAATTTGGTCAACTTTTGGTATCATTTTGTATAAATTCATAATTTTCTCCATTATATAAATTATTTAATTATATCACAGTTAAATATTTTTCTGTTTTTTCAACAACTTTACCAACAACTGCAAATCTTGTTGGAATATCTTTTAAGTTATCTAAAATATCTTTAACTTCATTTTCAGGAACTGTAATTAGAAGTCCTCCTGAAGTTTCCGGATTAAACATTACATTTAAAAGTGCTTCATCAATATCATTTTCAACGTTATAATTATTTCCAACAAAGTTTTTGTTATCATAACATCCTTTAGGGATAAGTCCCATATTAGCATAATCAATCGCACCTTTTAATACAGGCAAGTTTGAACTATCAAGAATAAAAGTAGTATTAGATCCTTTGGCCATTTCATAACAATGACCCATTAATCCAAATCCGGTAATATCAGTACAAGAATTAATTGTATAATTTTCTACAGCTCTTTTCGCGTATTTATTAAGAGTTTCCATTGTGTTGACAGCATCTGCCATTTCTTCTTCAGTTGCAACCCCACCTTTTATAGCAGTGTTTATTATACCAAGTCCTAACGGCTTTGTTAAAATTAGAATATCACCAACTCTAGCCGAAGAATTTTTCCAAACTTTATTAGGATGGACAAAACCGGAAACACTTAATCCGTATTTAGGTTCGTCATCTTGTACTGTATGTCCACCAATAAGTAAACATTCTGCTTCTTTCATTTTTTCAAGACCGCCCTTTAAGATTTCTGTTAAAACCTTTGGTGGTAAACAATTTGGAAAACATACAATGTTCATAGCCATAGTTGGTTCTCCACCCATAGCATAAACATCTGAAAGAGAATTAGCAGCAGCAATTCTACCAAAAGTATAAGGGTCGTCAACTATTGGAGTAAAAAAATCTAATGTTTCTATTAATGCCATTTCATCATTTATTTTGTATACTGCAGCATCATCAGAAGTTTCTATTCCTACTAGTAAATCTTTATTATTTATAGAAGTTTTATTATCCAATCCAGATAACACCTCGTCCAGAATATCTGGACCAACCTTGGCAGCTCATCCTGAAGTTTTTGCATATGAAGTCAATTTTATATTTTTTATATCAATATCTTTCATTTATTTCTCCTAATCTACTGTTATATCATTTTTAATCTTTTCAAAAGTTTTCTTTCCTATACCTGAAACCTTTGTAATATCTTCAATTTTAGTAAACTTCTTTTTTTCTCGATACTCTATTATAAGTTTTGCTTTATTCTCCCCTATTCCAGTTAATTTACAAAGCTCTTCTTTACTTGCAGTATTAATATTAATTAATTTACTATTATTTCCGTCAGAGTTATCATCTTTTGATTCATTACTTAAATCACTATTAGTTTCTCCAATTTTTGAAATATGTATTTTCATTTCATCTCTTAGTTTTGTAGCCAAATTTATTCTGCCTTTATCAGCATTTTCAGTTAATCCTCCAGCTGCTTGAATTGCGTCATTAACTCTATCTCCTATTTTCATCTTATATACACCAGGATTCTTTACTTCTCCATCAATATGTACATATATTTCAGAGATTTGTTTGTTGTTTTCTGAAGAATCATCTTCCTTCTGTTGTTTATTCTCACTATTAATATTTTCTACAACTTTTTTCTGGCTATTAAATGTTAGATATTTATAACCAAATCCAAGAAAAGTTAATCCTAAAAACATACATCCAATTAAAATTATATCTTTTTTATTTTTTAACATAACACACCTCAATTATTGCAATTACGAAATAAAAATACATTATAATTATAACATATTATTACAAAAAAATCTAATTTTAATTACTAAAGATATAATATATTAAAAATTTTTAATATATTATATAATTATTATGATAACTATTCTTTATAAAATCATGTTATATAAGATTTATCTTACATATAATTACTAAAAATGAGATGCAAATTGCACCTCATTTCAACAAAATTGTTATATTAAAACTCACATAGACCAACTGTTCTTGGGAAAGGTAATACGTCTCTTATATTTTGCATTCCTGTTAGATACATTAACATCCTTTCAAATCCTAATCCATAACCACCATGTTTTGTTCCACCAAACCTTCTTAAGTCTAAATACCAAGAATAATCTTCAATATTCATATTTGAATCTTTCATTTTTTGTTCTAATATTTCAAGTCTTTCTTCTCTTTGACTTCCTCCTATTAGTTCTCCTATACCTGGAACTAACATATCTGTTGCTGCAACAGTTTTATTATCATCATTCAATCTCATATAGAACGCTTTAATTTCTTTTGGATAATCTGTTAAAAATACAGGACCCTTTACGATTTTTTCACAGATATATCTTTCATGCTCTGTTTTCAAATCAACTCCCCATTCAACTGGGTATTTGAAATTTTCTTTAGATGATTTTAATATTTCAATTGCTTCAGTATATGTCATAACCTTAAATTCTGAATTAACAACAGAATTTAATCTTTCGAGCAATCCGTTATCTATAAAATCGTTAAAAAACTTCATTTCATCAGGTGCATTTTCTAAAACAAATTTAATAATATATTTAACCATATCTTCTGACAATTTAATAACATCTGTTAAATCAGCAAAGGCTATTTCTGGTTCAATCATCCAAAATTCAGCTGCATGTCTAGTAGTATTTGAATTTTCAGCTCTAAATGTTGGTCCAAATGTATAAATATTTCTATATGCCATTGCAAATGCTTCGCCTTCTAATTGACCACTAACAGTTAAATTTGTAGGTTTTGAGAAAAAGTCTTGAGTAAAATCAATTTCTCCACTTTTTGTTCTTGGTAGATCATCTATATCTAAATTTGTAACCCTAAACATTTCTCCAGCACCTTCTGCATCACTTGCTGTTATAATTGGAGTATGTGCATAAACAAATCCTCTTTCAAAAAAGAACTTATGTAGAGCATAGCTTAAAATTGATCTAACTCTAAAAACGGCATTAAATGTATTTGTTCTTGGTCTTAAATGTTGTATAGTTCTTAAAAACTCAAATGTATGTCTTTTCTTTTGAAGAGGATACTTATCAGTGGATTCTCCTTCAATTACTATTTCAGAAGCATTAATTTCAAAATTTTGTTTTCCACCTAGACTTTTAACAACCTTCCCCTTAACTATAATTGCAGAAGGTAATAGTAATTTTGATATAGTTTGAAAATTGTCTAGTTTTGGTTCAATAACAATCTGAATACTCTTGAATGTAGTTCCATCATTAAGCTCTATAAACCCAATATTATTATTAAAACGACTATTTTTTATCCAACCCGCTACTTCAATTTCTTTATCAATATAATTTTCTTCATTTGCAAAAATATCTTTCAGTAAAAACATTCTATTCCTCCTCTAATTTATCAAAAAACTTTTTTTCATATCCAATATTTTTTGGATTATAAAATTTTAAATCTTTAATTTTTTCAGGTAAATATTCTTGACCTGTAACCATATTTTCATAGTTGTGAGGATACTTGTATTCCTCATTTTTCTTAGAGATTGTTCTTGAAGTTTGTAAAAAGCTAGGAACTTCTTCAAGTCCATTTTCTTTAATATATTTTAATGCCTTATCTATAGCTAAGTATGATGTGTTACTTTTTTCACTACAAGCAAGGTAAATAGCACATTGTGATAAAATAATCCTTGCTTCAGGCATTCCTATTTTTTTTACAGATTCTGCACAAGAATTTGCTAAAATTAATGCATTTGGATTTGCATTTCCAATATCTTCCGATGCAAAAATGATCATTCTTCTAGCAATAAAATTGATATCTTCACCAGATATTAACATTGATGCTAAATAATAAACTACAGCATCAGGATCTCCAATTCTCATTGATTTTATAAAAGCAGAAATAAAATTATAATGTTTATCTGAATTTTTATCATAATATACTTTTACCTTATCAAGAATATTCTTGATTTTATCTTCAGAAATAACTTTATCTTCAGATTCAATATTATCAATAATTAGTTCAAGATAATTTAAAGCAGTTCTCGCATCTCCATTTGACATTTTTATTAGATAGCTAATACCATCTTTGGTGTAGTTTATTTTTTTATTTTTTAAAATTTCATCATTTAAAATAGCATTGTCAATTATATCTTTTAAATTTTCAAAACTGAGTGCTTGTAATTCAAAAACAATAACTCTTGATAATAAAGCGTTATTTACTTCATAAGCAGGATTTTCCGTAGTTGCACCAATAAATACTATATCTCCCTTTTCAACAAATTCTAATAAAAAATCTTGTTGCATTTTATTAAATCTATGTATCTCATCTATAAATAATATAGTCCTTTTATTATACATTGATAAATTATCTTTTGCAAGTTCAATTATTTCTTTTATTTCCTTTGTCCCAGATGTAACCGCAGAAATTTTTACAAAATAATTATCAGTACTACTAGAAATAATATTTGCAAGTGATGTTTTACCCGAACCTGGCGGACCATATAATATCATTGACGAAAATCTATTATTTTTTATCATGTTTTTTAGCACAGAATTATTTTTTATTATATTATCTTGACCAATAAAAAAAGATAAATCATTTGGTCTCATTCTTTCAGCCAATGGTTTTGATAATTTAGAAAATAAATTGTAATTCATTTTAAATAAATCCATATTTTCCTCTTTTCTATAAAATTAGTACCTCGAAAACTCGAGGTACTTAATTTTTAATATTTCTTTAATTCTTTAACTTTTGAAGCTTTACCAACCCTATCTCTTAAGTAATATAATTTTGCACGTCTTACTTTACCACGTCTAATTACTTTTAAACTTTCAATTCTTGGTGAATGAATTGGGAATGTTCTTTCAACACCAACTCCTTGTAATACTCTTCTTACAGTAAAAGTTGCTCTTGATCCTTTTCCTTGTTTTTTAATTACAGTTCCTTCAAAAGCTTGAACTCTTTCTCTGTTTCCTTCTTTGATTTTATATCCAATAACAACTGTATCACCAACATTAAAATCAAATTTTTCTTGTCTTAATTGTTCATTTTCAATTTGTTTTATTATATCCACAATAATTCCTCCTAATATCAATGTTCTTAATTTATTTTATATAAACTAGCGGAACATCCTATTTCTTTTTTAAAATGTACTTTTCATATAAGTCAGGTCTTTTTTTCTTTGTATTTTCTAATGAAGATTCTTCTCTCCATTTTTCAATCTCTTTGTGATTTCCACTAAGTAAAACTTCTGGAACTTCAATTCCATTAAAATCTCGAGGCCTTGTAAAAACGTCATATTGTAACAAATTATTATAATGCGAATCCGTAGAAGCACTATCTGAATTACCTAATACTCCATCCACCATCCTACAAACAGCATCCATAAGTAACATAGCCGGAATTTCTCCTCCTGTTACAACATAATCGCCTACAGAAATTTCTTCATCTACATAATTATTTATAATTCTAGAATCAATACCTTCATAATGTCCACATAAAAATATTAAATGTTCTTTTTTAGATAACTCTTTACATTTATTTTGTGTTAAAACTTCTCCCTGCGGAGATAGAAATATAAGTTTAGAATTATCTTTTTTACTAAAGTTTATAGCATCGAAAACAGGTTGAACTGTCATCAACATACCTGCTCCACCACCATATATTTCATCATCAACTTTATTATGTTTGTCTTTAGAAAAATCTCTGATATTTAAAATTTCAAGTTCAATAATTCCCTTTTCAATAGCTTTTCCTAAAACACCATAATTTTTTATTGAATCAATAAACTCTGGAAACAAAGTTAAAATTGTAATTTTAATCATTTAACATACCATCTATTATATTTACTTTCATTATTGATTTATTAATATCAACATCTTTTATAAACTCTTTTACTGCTGGTACATATACATTTTTTCCATTATAATCAATTTCATAAACATCATTAGCCAATGTTGTCAAAACATTTTTTATTTTTCCAATAAATTTACCATCTTGATTATATACATCAATTCCTATTAGCTTGTATATATAATACTCATCTTCAGGAAGAGCTAATAAATCACTTTCTTCAATAAAAAGTCCTTTATTTTTAAATTCCAACACTTGATTTATATTGTCATATTCATTAAAAGTTAATAAAGCAAGATCAGTACTTAGTTCTTTTACAGATTTTATTGTAACAGTTATTTTTTTATCAATATAAAATGTACAATCAGCTTTAAATCTATCAATATCAAAAGTTAATAAATAAATTTTTACAGTACCTTTAATTCCATGAACATTTATAATTTTTGCAACTTCAATAAATTCCATAATACTAATTTATTTCTATTATTACCTTTTTACCTAACTTCATTGCAGAAGATCTAACAATTGTTCTAATAGCTTTAGCAATTTTACCTTGCTTACCTATAATTTTACCAATATCATTTTCATCTGCCTTAATAAAAATCTTCAATACTTCTCCTTCTTCTTCAGTAGTTATAACTAATTTTTCAGGATTATCAACTAAAGATTTTACTATAAATTCAACTAATTCTTTCATATATACAGTCCTTACTTATTCTCAGAATATATATTATTATTTTTAAATAATCTATTTACCGTATCAGTTGGTTTTGCACCATTTTTAATCCAAGTATTTACCTTTTCAGCATCAACTTTAATTTCTTTTGATTCTGTTAGTGGATTATAATATCCGATTTCCTCGATAAATTTACCATCTCTTGGTGCTCTTGAATCGGCAACAACTATTCTATAAAATGGCTTTTTCTTTGAACCCATTCTCTTTAATCTAATTTTAACTGCCATATTGTCCTCCTTAAAATTTATTTAAAAAAAGGTAAACCAAATTTGCCTTTTTTCTTAGCTCCTTTTGTCATGTCTTGCATTTTTTTCATCATTTTTTTACTATCTTTAAATTGCTTAAGCAATTTATTAAGATTTGTAATACTAGTTCCTGAACCTTTTACAATTCTTTGCTTTCTAGAATTGTCAATAATATCTGGATTTTCTCTTTCTTTTTTTGTCATTGATAAAATCATCGCTTCAATTTTGTCAAGTTCTTTTTCATCAATGTTAACATCTTTTAGCATTTTAGAGTTTACACCAGGCATCATTGAAAGCAAATCCTGTAATGGTCCCATATTTCTAACCTGTTGCATTTGACTTAAAAAATCATCCAATGTAAAACTTTGCTTTCTAATTTTTTCTTCAAGTTCTTTTGTTTGCTTCAAGTCAAATTGCTTCTGAACTTTATCTATTACGGATAGAATATCTCCCATTCCTAAAATTCTTGATGCCATTCTATCAGGATAAAATTGTTCTAAATCATCCAGCTTTTCACCTACACCTATAAATTTAATAGGTTTTCCTGTGATAGCCTTAATAGATAAAGCAGCTCCACCTCTAGCATCTCCGTCTAATTTAGTCATTATCACTCCGGTAATATCTAATTCATTATTAAAACTTTCAGCAACATTAACAGCATCTTGTCCTGTCATAGAATCTACTACTAATAAAATTTCGATAGGACTAACTGATGATTTAATAGATTTTAATTCTTCCATAAGTACATCATCTATATGTAGTCTACCAGCAGTATCTAAAATAACTATATCTTTTGAATTAGAATTGGCAAATTTAATTGATTCATTTGCTATTTTAGTAACATCTTTACAATCATCAATAGTAAATACTGGAACATCAACTGATTTACCAACAACTTGCAATTGCTTTATTGCTGCTGGTCTATAAACATCACATGCTACTAGTAGAGGTCTTTTATTTTGTTTTAAAAAGTATCTAGCAAGTTTTCCAGCATGTGTAGTTTTTCCTGCACCTTGTAAACCACAAAGCATAATAACAGTCGGAGGATTAGAGTCAATTTGAATTTTCTCTTCTTTTTTCCCCATAAGAGCAGTAAGTTCTTCATTTACAATTTTAATAACTTGTTGTGAAGGAGTTAAGCTCTCCATAACTTCCTTGCCAATTGCTCTTTCTTTTACATTATTTATAAACTGTTTAACAACTTTGAAATTTACATCAGATTCTAAAAGTGCAAGTTTAACTTCTCTCATTGCAAGGTCTACATCTTTTTCAGATAATTTTCCCTTACCTCTTAATTTATTCAATGCTCCTTGAAGTTTTTCAGATAAATTCTCAAATATCATTCCCATCACTTCCTATAAATCATTTTCTATAATTTCATTATTTTTCTTTTGAATAATATCCAGGATATTAAGCAAAGAGGAATCTTCTATTTTTGAATTTTCAATTAATAAATTAATTTCTTTTAGACTACTATTTATTTTATCGAATTTAGAAATTAATTTTAATTCATCTTCATAGAATCTTAATTTTTTTTCTGCTCTACTTAAAATATCTGATATACCTTGTTTAGAAATTCCATTTAATTCAGCAATTTCCCTAAGAGATAAATCTTCATTACAATGTTGATCAACAACATTATATTGCTTCTCGCTAAGAAGTTTACCATAATAATCAAATAGAACAGCTATCTCAACTATTTTTTCCATAATCACCTCTTAAATGGGTCAAGTTTTTTTCTTGACCTTTATATTATATCATTAAATACATATTTGTCAATACTTTTATTAAAAAATTTTTAAAAAAAATTAACGTATTTTTCAACGTTAATTTTTTTAATTAAATATTGCATTTACAAAGTCTTCATTATTATAATCTTGCAAATCATCTATTTGTTCTCCAATTCCTATTTGTTTAACCGGAATTTCCATTTCAAGTTGAATTGTGAAAACAACACCACCTTTAGCAGTTCCATCTAATTTTGTTAAAATTACACCATCAATATTTGCTGTTTCCCTAAATTCTTTAGCTTGAGTAATAGCATTTTGTCCAGTTGTTGCATCAAGAACAAGTGTTACTTCCTTATTTGCTTCAGGATATTCTCTATCTATTACTCTAGCAATTTTATTCAACTCATTCATTAAATTTTTCTTATTATGAAGTCTTCCAGCGGTATCACAAATTAGAATATCTATATTTTTACTTTTTGCACTTTGAATTCCATCATATACAACAGATGCTGGATCAGCCCCTTCTTCATTTGAAATTATTGGAACACCTGATCTATTAGCCCATTCAGTAAGTTGTTCAGTTGCTGCTGCTCTAAAAGTATCTGCAGCAACAAGCATTACACTCTTACCTTTTGATTTAAATTTATTTGCTAATTTTCCTATAGATGTTGTTTTTCCAACTCCATTTACTCCAACAACCAGTATAATTGTTGGTACACCATCTACAATATTGAAATAATGATTCAAATCTTTTGAAGCTAATTTTGAATTCATAAGCTCAATTAATTTGTCTTTAATTAAAGACGGCTCAGTAATTTTTTCCTTTTTTACAATTTCTTTTAAATCATCTATTAGTTCCATTGTAACATTTGCACCAATATCAGCAGAAACTAAAATATACTCTAATTCTTCAAATAATTCTTCATCAATTTTTTTTGACATAGATAGTAAATTATCTATCTTACTTGATAAATTATTTCTTGTATTTGTTAAGCCTTTTTTTAGTCTTTCAAAAAAACTCTGTTTTTTTTCAACAACTTCTTCTAATTCATTATCTTCTTTTTTCTTTCCAAAAAAATTAAACATATTATTCCTTCTCCTTATTAAAAGTCATAGAAACTATTTTACTAACTCCTTTTTGCTCCATAGTTACACCATAAATCATATCTGCCATTTCCATAGTAGGTTTTCTATGAGTTATCATTATAAATTGAGTTTCTGTTAAATAATTCTTCAAATATTCAACATATCTTAATATATTAGAATCATCTAACGCAGCATCAACTTCATCTAAAATACAGAAAGGTGATGGTCTTGTTTCAAAAATTGCAAATAATAGTGCTACTGCTGTTAGTGATTTTTCTCCTCCAGACATTAAAGATAAAGTCTGCATCTTTTTACCTACAGGTTTAGCTATAATATCTATTCCACAATTTAAAATATCTTCGCTATCAAGCTCAAGTCTAGCTTCACCACCATTAAATAAAATTTTGAAAATATTTGAAAAATTTTCATTAATACTTTTAAATTCGTTAATAAAAGTCTTTTTCATTGTGTTTTCTAATTTTAATATAATTTTATTTATGTCTTCTATAGAATTCTGTAAATCAACTTCTTGATTTCTTTGAAATTCAAGTTCAGTTTTTACTTTTTCAAACTCTTCTATGGAATCATAACTAAAAGAACCTAATTCTCTTAAATCTTCTTTTAATCTTTTTAATTCTTCTTTAGTAAAATGCTCACTCTTATATAATTCCATTTTTCTTTCACAATCTTCCAAATTTAAAGAATATTCATCACAAAGTCTATTGATTAAATTTGAAAATTGATCTTTTAAATTTGATATCCTAAGTTCATTTTTCTCAATTTCTTTTTCTAAAGTTAAAGATTTTTCGCTTAATTCAGAATATCTTTTTGAAATTTCTTCATTATCTAATATCAATTTTTTCTTTAAATCAATATTAAAGCCAATTGAATTAGTTAATTCCTCAATTTTAATATCTAAATCCTCATTAAGTTTTTTTATCAATTCTATTTCAGATAAATTATTTTTTAATTGTAGCTCAAATTCTATTAACTCTGTTTCCTTTAGATTAAGTTTACCTTCATTAGAATTCTTGTTTTCTAATAAAATATTTTTTGAATTACCTAAAATATTTATATCTCTCTCAATTGAATCTAAATTATTTATTACAACAATTTCTTCTTTTTCCAACTCTAAGATAAAATTCTTTAATTCATTTATTTCTAAATTGTATTTATTAATTTCATCATCTATAAGGATACTCTTTTCCTTATAAATAAGCAACTCTTTTTCTTTGTCTGGAGTAAAACCTTGATGATTTTCTTTATAACTATCAATTTCATCAATTTTTTCAGAAATTTTACTAATATCAAATTCATTTAAATAGATAAGTTTTTGTAAAGAATCAATTTTTAATTTTGCATTTTCTTTTTCATTTTTCAAATTATCTAATTTTTCTTTATTTAGCTGTAAATCAGTTTTTATTTCCGAAATTCTATTTTGATTATTACTCAAACTAATTTCTAAAGCTTTAATATCTGATAAAGCATTCTCTAATTGTTGTTTTCTACCTATTATAGAAAATGAGTTCTTACTTGATTTATAGCCACCAGAAATGGAACCCCAACTATTTATAACGTCACCATCTAGCGTAACTATTCTATATTTGTTTTTAAATTTATTAGATAGTTTTATAGCAATATCCATATTTTCGCATATTACAGTATTTGCCAAGAAATAATTAACTATATTTCTATAATCATCATTACAAGTTATTACATCATTAGCAAAGGATAATATGTCAGAATCTGTAATATTACTACGTTCCTTTTTAGATAATATTTTTGAAATAGGAAAGAAATTTAGTCTTCCAATTTTATTAGTTTTAATTTTCTCAATTATTTTTTTAGCTTCTAAATCATTATGAACAACAATACCTTGTAAATTTGAAGACAAAACAGTATCAATTGCCTTTTTATACTTTTCTTCAACAGAAATAAGTTCTCCCAAAGTTCCACAAATCATTGATTTTAATTCAGTTTCTTTTTCACAAAGTTTAAATAAGTCTTGAACTGATTTCCCATACCCTTCATAATTTCTAATATAGTTTTTTAACATAATAACTTC
Source organism: Parvimonas sp. M20 (assembly GCF_035282425.1). Taxonomy (NCBI): domain Bacteria; kingdom Bacillati; phylum Bacillota; class Tissierellia; order Tissierellales; family Peptoniphilaceae; genus Parvimonas; species Parvimonas sp. M20. The sequence goes on from NZ_JAYKBQ010000003.1 coordinate 82,232, forward strand.
TTTATTTTTATAATTTATCTCATTATTTATATTAGAAATCTGATTATTTAAAGAAATAAGCTCATTTTCTAATTCTGATATAAGTTGTCTCTTTTCAAGGATAGTTAAATCAATATTTTGTACTTTTTGACTATTTGATTCTAAAAGTAATTTATTTTCAGATAATTTCTTTTCTATACTTTCTTTTTCAATATTTAATTTAGCAACTTCTTCAGTATTTTCTTCGATTTTTTTATTTATACTATCAGTTATAATTTCATTAGCTCTTTTTTCGGTTTCTAAATCATTAATTATATTTTCAATTTCCTCTTTTTCAAGAATAAATTTATCTATAATTTGAACCTTTGAATCTAAGAGTTCTTTATTTTTTAACAATTTACTCTTAACCTCATTTTTAGCATCATGATATTTTTTTAAAATCAAACCTTTTTCAGAAATTTTATTCTCTTGATCTGAAATTTCAAGATTTATTTTTTCTAAATTATCAATATACTCTTGTTTTAAATTTAAAGATTGGTCATTGTTTAATTTAATAAACTTATTTCTTTCAATTAAGATATCTTTCTTATTAGTTATATCATTCTTTTTATGGGTTAATTTATTTAATTCAGTGGAATCTTTTTCAATTATATTAGTTATATTATTTAGTTCCTCTTTTAATGGAGCAATTTTTAATTTTACTTCTTCAAATTCTTTATTTATATCAATTATTTCTTCTTTATTAATTTCTAAATTTTCAGAATATTTATTAAAATTACTATTTAAATTGTTATAATCTTTATATGAAATAGAAAATTCGGCTTTTTCAATATTCTCTAATAATGCAATACCTTTTTTAGCCTTAGTAGATTGTCCTTTTAAAAAACCATATCTATTTTCATTTTGGATAATTATATCTCTCAGTCTTGTTAAATTATCTTTTGCTCTGAATAACTTCTTTTGGGACTCATTCTTTTGATACTTAATTTTAGAAATACCTGAAGCTTCTTCAAAAATGGCACGTCTATCCTCAGATTTCCCGTTTATTATTTCTTCGATTCTTCCTTGACCAATTATTGAATAACCTTCTCTTCCTATTCCGGTATCTAAAAATAATTCTCTAACCTCTTTTAATCTAACATTTGATTTGTTTATAAAATAATCACTTTCTCCAGTTCTATATAACTTTCTTGAAATTGTAACTTCCTTAAAATCAATAGGTATTACATTATCTGAATTATCAAAAGTTATACTAACAGTAGAATAATTTTTTTTAATTTTATTATCTGTCCCAGAAAAAATAACATCTTCCATTTTGCTTCCTCTTAAAGTCTTAGCACTTTGTTCTCCTAAAACCCATCTAACAGCATCAGCAACATTACTTTTTCCACTTCCATTAGGTCCTATTATCGCGGTGATATTAGTCTCAAAATCCAATTTTATTTTATCAGCAAATGATTTAAAACCATTTATTTCAATACTCTTAAGTCTCATCAATTCTCCTTAAAATATTTTTATTAAAATAATAATCTATAAAATCATTTATATAAACTATATTTTTATTAAATATTAAAATATTTTTTTCTAAAGTAAGAGTTTTTATTTTTATATTAATATTATATTTTTCTTTAAAATATTTTATATTTAATCGTTTATTTCCTATAATTTTTGAAATTTCTGAATTATTACACTCAAGAATAAAATCATTTTTAATATCAAAAAAACTTATATAATACTCTATAAAATCTCTATAAATTGAACTTTCAACAAGTTCTCTAAAAGCGGGATGATATGGTCCAGCAACAACATCTCCATCTTCTGAAATATTATCACTACTTTGTAATCCAAGTCGGATTATAGGTATACTATAATATTTAAAAAGTATATAAATATGTTTACACAAATAAATAGAATCTTCAAGACTCATTGGCATATATTCTTTAGAATAGTAAAGTCTTTCCAATTCTGTATCTCTTATAGTAAGTGTAGGATAAACTCTAACAAAGTCCGGCTTTATTTTGCATAATTCAAAAGCGGTATTAATTACTGTATCTATAGTATCTCCATAGAGTCCTACCATCATTTGTAATCCTAATTTAATCTTATATTTTTTTATAAGTGAAGATGACTCATAAACATATTCTACATTATGACCTCTGTTATTTAAATCCAAAGTACTCTGAGTCATAGATTGGACTCCTAATTCAATTGTCTGAACTTTGTATTTGATTAAAATATTAAGAATTTCTTTACTAATGTAATCTGGCCTTGTTGATATTCTTATAGAATTTACAAATCCTCTATCAATATAATCATTTGCTATTTCAAGGTAACTAATCATTAAATTCTTATCTAATCCTGTAAAACTACCTCCATAAAATGCAATTTCTATAGGAATAGCTTTATTCTTAAAATATGAAATATAGTTTTCTATATTTTTACGTATATCAACTTCATCTAGAGCATCTTTAAAATTTGTTATTTTTCTTTGATTACAAAATATACAATCGTGTGGACATCCCATATGTGGAACAAAAATTGGAATTATATTACACTTATTCACTTATAGCTCCACTTTTTATTAAGGCATCTCTTGCTGCTTGTTGTTCGGCTTGTTTTTTATTTTTTCCAGTTCCGTAACCTTTGATAATATCATCAATGTTTACACACATATCAAATTCTTTATCATGATCTGGACCGCGTTCAGCAACAAGTGTATAACAGATTTTAGTTGTAGAATTTTTATGAAAATATTCTTGTAAATAACTCTTATAGTCTTTTATAAAAATATTTTTATTAATTTTATAAACTACAGTATCAAAAAAATATTTATTAGCAATTTCAGTAACTATTTCCATACCTCCGTCAAGGTATAATGCTCCAAACAGAGCTTCAAAAGTATCTGCTAATATACTATTCCTATCTCTGCCACCAAAATTATCTTCACCTTTTCCTAATAAAAGATATTTTCCTAAATTAAAAGTTCTAGCAGCATAAGAAAAAGATTCTTCGCAAACTACTTTGCTTCTAATTTTAGTTAAATATCCTTCATCAGAATTTGGAAACTGTTCATATAATTCAACACTAACAATAAAACCTAATACGACATCTCCTAAAAATTCAAGTCTTTCATTAGAAATTTTAACATCTTTATACTCATTAAGATATGATCTATGAACAAAAGCTAAATTTAATAAATCTAAATCTTTAAATTTATATCCTATTGAATTCATAAGTTCTTCAAGCAATTCTTTTCTTTCTTTAGTAATCATAAAAAATTACCCCTTAGATATTTTTTTCAATATATTCCACTAAATCTCTAACTGTAATAATTGAACGAATAGTATCTTCATCTAACTCAAGATTATATTCATCTTCAATATCCATGATAACACTTAGAACTTTAATAGAATCTGCTTGTAAATCTTCTCTAAATCTAGTATCTAAATTTATTTCTTTCCCTTTAAAAGCATTTTGTAAAAATTCTTTTACCTTTTCAAAAACCATCATTATTCTCCTCTCTCAATTTTTGCTTCAATTTTTGTATTTATATCTTTATTTATATAATCAACCATTGAAATTATACCTGAAACAACTGCTCTTTCATCACTACTACCATGTCCTTTAAATACAACTTTTTTTAATCCTAACATAGGACAAGCACCATACTCTTTATAGTCTAAAGTCTTTTTTAATTTTGTCATAGGAGACTTTATTAAAAGACCTCCAATCTTTCCTAAAAATGAAGACATTAAAGTTTTTTTCATATTAGTTAAGATGAATTTAACAGAACCTTCAATAGTCTTAAGCAAAACATTTCCATGAAATCCATCACATACTACTACATCAACTTCACCATTAAAAATATCTCTAGATTCAACATTCCCAACAAAGTTCATGTCCTCATCTTCTAAAACAGAATAAGTTTCTTTTAAAATTTTAGTGCCTTTACCATTTTCACTTCCTATATTTAACAATGCTACTTTTGGGCTTTCTTTATTTAATATTTCTTTAGCGTATATATTTCCCATTATCGCAAATTGCTTTAATATTTCAACAGTACATTCTATATTCGCACCAATATCTAATAATATCATTTTATCTTTATTAGTGGGTAATGTAATGGTTAAAGCAGGTCTTTCAACATTTTCCATTCTTTTTGCAATAAGAAGTCCTGAGACAAGAACTGCTCCAGTACTTCCAAATGAAATTAATCCGTCTGCCTCTCCTTTATCTAATAGTTTCATTCCTAATACTATTGAGGCATCTTTCTTCCTTCTCACTGCAAAAGTTGGTTCTTCCGTATTTAATATATATTCATTTGTATCAATTATTTCTAATCTATTTTTTAAATCACTATCAACATTAAATTTATCTACTATTTCTTTTGGACCAATAACTACAAAAGACAAATCTTTAAGTAATTTACTTGTTTCTATGACTCCATTAAAAATTGTTTCAGCACCTTTATCTGATCCTAATAAATCTACTATTATTTTCATAATTACCTCCAATAATAACACACTTCAGTATATCATATTTATAACTTTTATACAAATTTTTTATTATAATAACTCACTTTTAATATATTATTTAGTAATAACCTTAAATATAGTTTTCTACTATATAATACTAGCAATTATTAATGTTCACAATAAAAAACAGTAAATTTGTTAATTTATTAAAATTTACTGCTTTATTATTAATATGTTAATTAGTATCTAAATATTCTTTTACTGCCAAAATAAATAATTCATTATCCTCAGTATTTCTTACTGCTACTCTGATAAATTCTCTATTTTCTAAATTTATTTTTGAAGTTAAATCTTTTATAAAAATATTATAATGATCTAGCATTTTGGCACAAAACTCTTTAGAATTTCCCTTATTCAATTCAATAGTAAAATAATTTGCTTGAGATGGTATTACTCTGAATTCTTCAATTTTATTTAATTTATCTAAAAATATCTTTCTAGCATTTTTAATTTCTGTTAATGCATGAGTATATGCTTTTTTATATTTGTCATAAATTTGAAGATAATATTCCCCAAATGAATTTATATTCCAAATTGAAACATCTTTTTTAATCATAGAAATTAAATTCGAATTCGAAGTTGCAACAATTCCAAGACGAAGGCCTGGAACTCCATAAGATTTTGAAATACTTTTTACTACAATAAAATCTTCATATAAATTTAATAACTTATCATCTAAAAATGTTGAATTTTCTTCTTCTGCAAAGTCAACAAAACTCTCATCTAAGATAAATTTAATTTTTTTATCTCTAGCCCATTCAATCAAATCAAGAACATCTTTTTTACAAATATAATTACCAGTAGGATTATCAGGATTTATCAAAACTAACGCTTCTATATCTTTGTCAGAATAAAATTCAATTAAATCCTTAGCTGTATATGAAAAATTATCGTTTTTTGGAATGAAAACTATTGACTTTTCACTATTATGTCTATTAGGATATTCTTCAAAAGTTGGTCTGATAAATCCAATATTTCCATCAATTTTTTCGATTAGCGATTTTATTAGTTCAGCAGCTCCGTTTCCAACAACAATATTTTCTTTTTTTATATCAAAAATTTTTGCTACAAGACTAGAATTGACATTAAGTCCTGATGGATATTGTTCAAGTAAAACTTTGAAATTATATTTCAATTCATTTATCATCTTCTTAGGTGGAAAATATGGATTTACTAGATAACAAAAATCTAATAGTTTAGGATATCTCCAATATCCACCATACCTTATTTGATATTTTTCTAGCTTTTTATCTCCATCAGAAAAAATTGAAGAAGCAATATCAAGATCTTGCTCATCATCAATTTCATACCATCTAATATCATCTGAAATTACTTTTGCATATATATGATTCTTTCCTAAATCAATAATTATCTTTAAAACAGCTTCATAATAATCATTTTTTCCGTTTGCACTCATATATGCCTCTAAAAAAGGAAAATATATATTTTTAGAAAATTCTTTTGAAAATTTATATATATTTATAGTTTTATAGTAATCATATGCTTCTTTAAAATTAAAATCTTTTCCCGAGATAAAATCTAATATTTCTTCATCATCATTTATCTTTAGACAAGTTCCATCCATCCAACGTTCATATTTTGCAACTAAAGCTAAATTTTTACGTTTATCATCAATGACTTCTGTAATCATTTTATCATCAAATATTAAATCTGATTCTAATAAAATACTATCTTCTTTAACCATTTCATTTTTAGCAAGAAACATCGAATAAATATTATTAGTTTTATCATAAATTTCATTATTTATAAAAGTCAATTTAGTATTTATGTTTAAAGATTTTATATAATTAATAAAAAATTCACTCTTATATCCTGTAACAACAACTATATTTGAAAGAGATTTTTTATCTAATATCCTTAACATCCTCTCCATTAGAGAAATACCATCCACCTCTACCATAGATTTTGTATTATTTTCAGTTAATTTTTTTAATCTGCTACCAAGACCAGCGGCTAATATAACTGCTTGCATTTAAGCACCTCCTATTTATACTTTTTAAATACTAAAAATGATGGGAATTTTGGAATAAAAAATGTAGATTTTGGTGGTAGTATACAAACTTCATTAGCTAATTCCATAAATTCATCAACATCTAATGGACAAAGTTCAATTAATACATCATTTTTTCCAAGATTTTTCTTAGCAAATAAAATCTCATTATCTCCAATATATTCAACATTTGAAAAGTTTAAAATTCTAAAAGCTGTTGAAATAATTTGAGTATTCATTCTATATACATCATTGTTCCAAAATAAATCATTTTCTGTATCTTTTAACTTTACAAGGAAAGAATCATCTTGATATGATATTCTGACAAAACCTTTTTTTAACTCTCCATCATCAAAAACTTCCAAAAAACTGTCCATAAATAACTTTGCTTTCTCAAAAGAAGTAGCGTCAATATTTCTAATAACTCTATGTATAGGAGAGATTGTGACTTGAGAAAAGCTTAAAAAACAAGAAAAAACACTATCTTTATCTTTTAACATAGAAGAGGTGTATAATCTGTGATGTCCATCAGCTACATACATTTGTTTAACACTTGAAAAATTTTCTATAATTTCCTTAGCTTCATTATCAAAATAAACATATAAATCAATATTATCAAAATGATACTCTTTTATATACTTTTTATTTTCAAGAATTTTTTTGTAATCAATTTCTTCTTTATGTACAATGAAAACTGGAGCAGTTTCAGCATTATAGATATGATAGTTTGCAATCATTCCTTGAATAACATCTGGTAAAACTAATTCGTGGCATTTTATTTTTTCTGAAATATACTCTTCAATAGGTAAATCTGCAAGTAAACCATAAGAGTTAAAATATTTAAAAATATAAATACATTCTCTATTATTTTCTATAGGTTGAGAATTCAATTTATCTTTACTACTTTTAGAAAGAAATAATGTGTTATCATCAAAACATATTTTTTCATTGTTTATCTTTGCCAAATTAATAAAATCAGAATCATATATATTTTTAGAAATATTAACAAAACTGTTTTTTAATAAATCTATTTTCATAAAAAACCTCCATAAACTAAATAATATATTATAATAAAAATTGTAATATATTTTTATGATTTGGGATTAAACTAGACTTATTATATCATAATAATAAATAAAAATCATCTTACTTTATACATATATAAAAAGATGAGTAATTAATCTCATCTTTAATATAATAATATAATTTCTATTCAATAATTAAATCATCTAACAACAATTCTTCTGAGTCTTCGATTTCGTCATCAACCAAATTTGTTGTTTCAATTTCTTCTGGAACATCTTGCTTTTCATATTCAATTCCATAAGATTCATATATTTTTTCTTTTATTTCTTCTAAAAATGCAGGATGTTCTTCTAAATAAACTTTAGCTTTTTCTTTTCCTTGTCCAAGTTTAATATCTCCACAACTATACCATGCTCCTGATTTTTTTATAATATTTTTATCAGCTGCCATATCCACTATAATTCCAAGTTTTGATATTCCTTCACCAAATATAATATCAAATTCACAAGTTTTAAAAGGAGGTGCCATTTTATTTTTAACAACTTTTACTTTAGTTTTTGCACCATAAGGTTCACCATCTGCTTGTTTTAACTGCTCAGCACGTCTTATATCAATTCTAACACTTGCATAAAATTTTAACGCTCTACCTCCTGTTGTAGTTTCAGCTGGACCACCACCTGCATAAGGATTAGTTGAAATATTGGATCTTAATTGATTAATAAATACAACCGTTGTGTTTGATTTTGAAATTATACCAGCTAATTTTCTCAAAGCTTGACTCATAAGTCTAGCATGTAATCCCATATGAGAATCTCCCATATTTCCTTCTATTTCAGCTCTAGGAACAAGTGCCGCAACAGAATCTACTATTACCAAATCAATCCCAGAGCTTCTAACTAAAGCCTCAACAATAGCTAATGCTTGTTCACCAGTATCCGGTTGGGATATAAGTAAATTATCTACATCTACGCCTAGTTTTCTCGCATATTCCGGATCTAATGCATGTTCAGCATCAATAAAAGCTGCCACTCCTCCAGCTTTTTGTGATTCAGCTATTATATGCAATGTTAATGTGGTTTTCCCAGAAGATTCTGGACCATAGATTTCAACAATCCTTCCTTTTGGTATTCCACCAATCCCAAGTGCAATATCTAAGTTCATTGCTCCAGTGCTTATGGACTCTATATTCACTTTAGGAGCGTCTCCCATTCTCATTATTATCCCTTTTCCAAAATCTTTCTCAATTTTTTCAAGAGCAATAGATAAAGCTTTTTTTCTTTCATCCTTATCTTCAATTCTTTCAAATTTATCTGTTTTTTTAATAGCCATCATATCCTCCTATAATTATATATTTTTTAAGTCTAAAACTTTTATATTTTTCCAAATATAATCTACTGCAGAAATAACTGTGAATATAACAGATATATACCAAAGTAAAATATCTAAATTAAATGGTATATTAATTATTTCTGTAGAATTTAAAAGAATAAAACTTATTGCAAAAAGTTGCGTAATAGTTTTAATTTTTCCATAAATACTAGCTGATATAACTATTCCATTAGATGCAGCTACTAATCTGAATCCTGAAATTATAAATTCTCTGGCAAGTACAATACATACCATCCATGCCTCAACCTTACCAAACTGTACAAGCATAACTAGAGCAGAACAAGCTAGTATTTTATCTGCTAAGGGATCCATAAATTTTCCAAAGGTAGTAACTAAGTTACGACTTCTAGCTAAATAACCATCTAACATGTCTGTTAATGAGGCGATAGTAAAAATTAAAAAACCTAAAATATTATTTATTCCAAAAACTAACAAACATACTATAAAAACCGGTACTAAAAATATTCTAAATAAAGTTAATTTATTTGCTATATTCATCGCTATCCCCTTTCAATTTGTCCAAATAATCAAAACCAACTAAAATTTTTCTAGGTTTACTTCCCTCTTGTTTACCTACTATCATTCTACTTTCCATTTCATCAATGATTCTTCCAGCTCTAGCATATCCAATTTTCATTTTACGTTGTAATAGTGATATCGATGCAGAATTTTCTTCTAAAACAATTTTAACTGCATCATAAAATAAGTCATCAACCTCATCATCTTCACTATCCATATTTGAAACTTCTGATTCAATATTTTTAATTATTTCTTCATCATAAAAAACTTCTTGAGTTTGCTCTTTAATATTATTAACTACTGCTTCAACTTCACCATCTGAAACAAAACAGCCTTGAATTCTAATAGGTTTCGATAGCCCAGAAGGATTAAACAACATATCTCCTTTTCCTAATAATGTTTCTGCACCAGAAGAGTCTAGAATTGTTCTTGAATCAATCTGTGAAGAAACTTGGAATGAAATTCTTGATGGAATATTCGCCTTTATTGTTCCTGTTATTACATCAACTGAAGGTCTTTGAGTAGCAACTATCAAATGAATTCCACAAGCTCTAGCCATTTGTGCAAGTCTACAAATATAAGATTCTACTTCATTTGCACTCACCATCATTAAATCTGATAATTCATCTATTACTATAACTAGATAAGGTAATTTTTCTAATTCATCAGTTTTTTGTTTTTCATTATATCCTTTAATATCTCTAACTTGATTATCAGAGAATAAACTGTAACGTCGTTCCATTTCTCTTACAGCCCAGTTTAAGGCGGCACTAGCTTTCTTAGAATCTGTAACTACTGGAATAGCTAAATGAGGAATTTTATTATAGATTTTAAGTTCTACTACCTTTGGATCAATCAAAATCATTTTCACTTCTTCTGGTGAAGATTTGTACAGAATACTCATAATTAAAGTATTGATACAAACCGATTTCCCAGACCCAGTTGCTCCTGCAATTAACATATGAGGCATTTTATCTATTGAAGAAACTATAATTTCTCCAGATATTGTTTTTCCAAGAGCCATTGGCATCTTGGATGTGCAATTTTGATACTCTTTTGAAGATAATATCTCTTTTAGAGATACATTCTCCTTTAGAGTATTTGCAACTTCAATTCCAATTACTGACTTACCCGGAATAGGTGCTTCTATTCTTATGTCTGAAGAAGCTAATGCTAAAGATAAATCATCAGCCAAATTTACTATTTTATTTACCTTAACTCCCATATCTGGTTGTAATTCAAAACAAGTTACTGTAGGTCCTTTATTAATTCTAACAACTTTTGCTCCTACGCCAAAACTTTTTAAAGTTGATTCTATTTTTTTTGCTCTTTGTTTTAAGGTTTGTTCTGATTCTGTTTCTTTAGTTTTACTACCTTTTAATAAATTTAAAGGAGGTATTTTATACTCTATTTTTTTTACATCAGAACCATTCATATTTATATCTAAATTATCTGTTTTTATTTCCGATTTTTTTGACTTTGATTTACCTCTTTCTGAATTCTCATCAGGAAATAAATTAAAACTATCTAATATTTCTTCAATTTCTATTTCTGTATCTTGGTTAATATTATCATTATGATCTAAAACAACAATTTCGCTTTCTTCTAAATTATCAATATTTTCAACAATTGCTAAAGTTTCATTATCATTTTGTATATCTCCAGCTTTTTTTATTTCTTTTTTTTCTTTATACTCAGAATACTTTTCACTAATTTTTTCAAAAGCTTTTAAAATATTAAATTTAACAATTTTTAAGAAATCAAAAAAAGTTATATCTAAAAATGACAATACTAAAAACAACCCTATAATAAAAGTAAAGATATAAAGCCCTATTACTCCAATCATAGTATTGTAAAAATATCCAAATATAGCTCCTATATATCCACTTCCTTTTGGTGCTGTATTTTTAGCAATTTCTAATTTAACTGAGATAATATTTGAAGAATTAATTGCTAAGTCAACAATAGCCATATAGTTAAAAAATAACAATAAAGCCATAATACTACGGTTTCTATTCTTTTTATTTAATTTCCCAAGAAGAACTACTATATATATTATTTCCATAATTAATAAGAAAATAAAATAAGTCCCTCCAAATAAAGTATTAAAAATATTTTTAATAAAATTTCCCAAAAATCCAGTATTAGCAAAAAAAGAAAATATTATAAAAAAAGAATTCAATAAGAATAATCCTAAAATAACATTTTTTAAAATTTTATCGTTTTTATTTATATTTAATTTTTTTGTATTCGATCTAGTTTTTCTCTTATTATTCATTTTTTCCTCTACTAATACCCTGTATGTCCAAATCCACCTTTATCTCTAGTTGTATCAGATAGTTCTTCTACAAGTTTAAACTCTGCTCTCTCATATTTTGTAATTATCATTTGAGCAATCCTATCATTATTTTTGATAACATATTCTTTATCAGAAAGATTAACTATAAGAACTTTAATTTCTCCTCTATAATCACTATCTATTGTACCAACTCCATTAGCCATTGTTATACCATGTTTTAAACTCATTCCACTTCTAGCTCTTATTTGTCCCTCATAACCTAAAGGAATTTCTAAAAATAATCCAGTTGGTACAGCTACTCTTTCCAGTGGTTTAATCATTAAATCTTCATCTAAATTTGCTCTTAAGTCAAATCCAGAAGCACCCTCTGTGGCATAAGTTGGATTCTCATTTTTACTTCTATTTATAATTTTAACTTCCATTAAATTTTCCTCCAAAAAATACATTTTTAACAGTAATAGTATAACAAATTTATTGTATTTAATCAAACTACTTAACATCATTTTTTTCAATTTTCTCTAAGTAAAAATCATCGCTTATCTTTATAAATCTTGCAGTTACATCTAAAACTTCTGGTAAAAATTTATAATCACTTTTTAACTTACTTTTTGAAAATAAAACTCCTTCAAAAGCAAAATCAAACATATCTTTATCTGAATTATTAACAAAAACTCCTTGAACTTTAGGCTTCTTATTAATAACTATAATTTTACTTAAATTATAAATTTTAATATTACTATAAATATCTAATTCTTTATTTAAATCAAAAAATAGTTTATTTTTAACATCTATATTTATCACATTATATTTATAATCTTTAATATAATCTGAACTTTCTAATAGAAATGTTTTAATGAACTCATCTCTTGAACAATTTTTCAAGTTATCTATATCACATAAATTAAGATTATTATTTTTAAATTCAATACCTTTTTCTTCTAAATATTTACTTAGCAATTTTAGATATTGTTCATTATACATAAAGCATATTTTATCTTTATAGTCATATATTCTTAAATCATCAGAATAGGTACTTTGAATTTCATTGCTAAAAATTCTATCATACAATTTAGAAAAACCTTTATTTATGTCAAAGAAAAAATTATCACTTAATATATTAGTATTTCCATCAATAAATTTTTTTAACTGCAAATCAAATAAAAAATTTTCTATTCTATTTTTATCGACAATCTTATATTCAACTAATTCATTATTATTCTTTACCTCAATAAAAATTTCATATTGATTTACATTATACGACATATCACCATTCATTTTATTATTAAAGTTTATTTTTTTCTTGATTTTTTTACTATTTAGGGTTAAACTGTAATTTTCAAATTTTTTAGAATAATCATCAATATTATTAACTTTTAATAATTCTTTCATATTAATATTTAAAGAAAAATTTTCTCTATTATTTAATTTACTATTTATAAAATTTAACGTAGTCTTTGTACTTAGAATTTCTTCTATACTTATCTCTTCTAACTTTCTGGAAATAGATTTCTCTTTTGAAATTTTATGATTGTTTGTATTAAGTGTTCTATGATAAATTGATAAAAATGTAACTACAACTAAAGAAAATATCAATAAACTAATTGGCATAATATAAGATTTACGTTTCATATCAATTTTCTCCTGTCAAATATTTAAATTTCTTATTCTTAAAAAAAATATATTTACTATACTCTTTTCCATTAAAAGAAAATCTTAAAACTAAGTAATTATCAAAACTTTCCACTTCAAAAGAATCTAAATCTTTTATCAACAAATTATTTCCATAATATGTTGAATTTAAAATATCTTTAGATATTCTCCGTATTTCATATTTATCTCCATATTTTACTTTTTTATATATTATTTCATTTACTTTAGATATTGTATGATTTGATTTTTCACTCAAAAAAGAATTATATCTATATCTTTTTATCTCTATTCCATCTGAATTAACTCTGGTATCCGCAGAATCTGATATTTCATTTTCTATATAATCCATTGCATAATTTATCTGTTCTAATTTTGAATAATCCTTCCTTTGATTCAAATTTACAAAATATGTACCATAAAAAATATGTACACAACAAATAATGATAACACTTGAAACTGCAATTGTAATCAAAAGTTCTAACAATGTAAATGATTTTGATTTATTTGGATACATAAAATTCATATAATTTCTCCATATTATCTTTTAAAAAAATCTTTATATTATATAATTCACCTAAATCAGAAACTTTAACATCATATTTATTCATATCCACTTCATTTAAAATCGACCTATTAGTTTTTATATTATTTCTTATAAGTGCTATTGTATTTTCAATATCAGATAATTTTTTCACTTCTTTAATATTTTTATTTTGTATTTGCAAAAAATAATTAATTCCTGATATTATATATATACTAATAATTGATAAAATAAATACTGCAAAAATACATTCTACTAATGTAAATGCCTTATTTTTAAATAAATTAGTTTTCATTCTTAATCACATTAACAAAACCTGTTACCGGTCTTATCCTAATTTCATAATTTTCTTTTTCGTATGAAAATTCAAAAGTCTTCCCCTCACTAGGAATTCCATTAATATTTAATTCCAAATTAGTACTATTTAGTATATTCAAATTTTTACAATGTATCTTTTTTAATACATAGTCTCCTGATGAAATAGTAAAAATTTCATTTTCAGAATCAGATTTTAAAACAACAATTTTTCTATTTTTTATAGAAAAGACTTTTGCATTTTCAATACTTTCTACTATCAAATTTAATTCTTCATTAGCAATTGTTTTTTTATTATTTACAAAATTCACTCTAATAATCATAATCATAACAGAAATTATAGCCAAACATACTATTAATTCTATAAGAGTAAAAGACTTTTTCTTAATCATCTTTCTCCACTGCAGGTGTTACTATAACATCACCATTTTTTATTTCAACTTTATAAGCCGTTCCCTTTATAGACTTTGGCAATTTAGGAATTTCTTTTATATACTTTTTATTTACCAATTCTTCTGTTATATCCATATCAGATTCTACTTTTTCTTCTGATAAGTATCTAAGTCCTGCTACTTCCAAAACTTTAACATTTGCAGAATGTGCTGTTTTATCAGCTTTAACTCTTGAATTATTATATCTTGGTACTGCAATAAGAATTAAAATTGCAAGTATTGCTATAACAACTAAAAGTTCAATCAATGTAAATGCTTTTTTCTTTACATTACTCATAATATTAATCCTCCTAAAATAAATAATATATATTATACAAAAAAATTGCAGGAAAACTCCCGCAATTTTTTTAATTTGACCAATTACCGTTAGTAAATACAGGAATTTCTTCTCCAGATTCAGTTACTCCAACTATATTTAATGTTTCATCTCCAACCATAAAATCAACATGAACCAAACTATCATTAGCTCCTCTTTCTTTTAATTCTTCTTCTGTCATCTTTTCTCCATCCTTTAAACAAGTTGGATAGGCTCTACCTAAAGCTAAATGACAAGATGCATTTTCATCATATAGTGTTTCAAAAAACATTGTATTTGTATTTGAAATCGGAGAATCAAAAGGAACCAAAGCAACTTCTCCTAAAGACAAAGCTCCTTCATCGGTTTCTAATAAAGATTTTAAAACTTCATAACCTTTTTTTGCTTCATATCTAACAACTTTTCCATTTTCAAATTCTAACTTAAATTCATCTATTATATTTCCATTATAATTCAAAGCCTTTGTACTATAAACAACACCATTTATTCCATTTTTATGTGGAAGAGTAAATACTTCTTCTGTAGGCATATTTGCAGTAAAGCTTACTCCTTTAGCATTAAATCCACTACCTGCTGCATTCCAAACATGATTTTTTGGTAATTCAATAGTTAAATTAGTACCTTTTTTACTAGAATATTTTAAATATTTAAATTGCTTTTCATTTAAGTATTTTGCTCTTTTACTTAATTCACTAATATGCTCTTTCCAGCCTTTAACAGAATCTCCTTCCCCAATTCTTGCAGTGTAAAAAATTAAATCCCAAAGTTTTTCAATTGCTTCTTTTTCTGAAAGATTAGGAAATACAACTTTAGCCCACGCAGCAGTAGGCGCTCCTACAACACACCATGAATTTTTATCTGACATAAGTGAAGTTGAAAAATATTTCATTGCTTTTGAGTTAGCAATGCTATTAGCTTTAATTTTTTCAATATCTAGCCCATCAAATTTATTTGGATCATCACCAACTACAGAAATAAAAACAGCATTACTGTCAATATAATCTGTATATTGATCTACTGTCCATTGTTTTACTTCAGAAAGTGTTTCAATACTTGCATATTCAAACTTACGTCTTGTAATAATATCATCTCTCCAAACAACATTAACATCTCCAGCACCAGCTTTATAAGCTTCTTCTGTTAAAGAACGAACTAATTCTTTTGCTTCAATATTTGCTCTTATAACTACTAGTTGACCTTTTTGTACATTTGTTCCAACTTTAATGATTGTCTCAGAATATTTTTTTAATTTTTCATTAAATTCCATAACCTTCTCCTTATATTATACTATAAGTTAATTATACACTATTTTATTAAAAATGCAAACCTTAACAAAACTATCTCTATTTTTAATTAAAAATATATTTTATTACATCTATAATTAGAACTCCATTTATGATTAAATTACATATTAAATGAGCGGTCATGGGTACATAAATATTTCTTGTTTTTATATAAGAAACACTAAATGGTAAAGCCCAAATCATACATAAGAAAATACCCCACAATCTCAAAGAATGTTCTAAAGCATATAAAAACATTGATAAGAAGGTGGTAAATATCAGAATCTTATTATTTTTAAAAGAAATCAAATTCTGTCTAAAAAAGGTTTCCTCAATGATAGGTGGAAAAATAATTACTGAAAATAGAAATAAAATAAGTTTTAACCAATTATCAGCTCTCAATAAAATCATTCCCTTACTAAGATTAGGAAATATATTTTCCAAAATAATAGTAAAGTAAAATGCAATAGAAATAAATACTACTGTTAAAATTACTTGTATAAAAAATTTTTTGCCACTCTTGATAGCATTATACCACTCTTTTATAGAGAAATCTTTTCTTATATAGAAATAGATAGCTAATAACAAATAAAAGAAAAAATTTGTATAAATATAAAATTGTTTCTCTACAATAAAACACGATACTACAAATAAAAGTTCTATAAAAATAGGAAAAATATTTGACTTTATATATTTGTTTTTCATTATTATACCCCCCTTAAATTTTTAACTATTAAACAATAACATCAATTATAAAATTAACTACAATTGTTATATATATATACATTACTGCAAACAACTCTGCTCTTAAAAAATTTAAACTTTCTCCTATAGTATCTACGGCGTATTATTACTTGGTTATTTTGAATGGAAATATCTTTAATCTCTGAAATTCTGTAATCATGATAATATTTTTTCATAGTTAAAATAAATACAGTTTTTTCTTTAAACAGGAATACTACATCTAAAACGAATTATATCATTTTTTAATATTTTTTACCAATTACCATTTTTAGATAGCAATATATTGCACATATTAAGCACACCTTTTCTGGTTTTATCGTTATTACTATTTTAGGATATTTTTTAACAGGTGCAATTTTTTACAAATTAAAAGGCTGAGGATCTTTTACTCCCCAACCTTAATTACTAAACCTTGATTTTCGCAATATATGTCATAATCTGCAAAAATAATTTTTGATATCTTATCATAAAACATAGAGCTTTTATTCAACATTTCATCAACTCTTTCTGAGTGTTCTTCCCATACGAGACCATATTTCTTTTCATTAAGTGCATTTTCAATCTCCGTTATCGCACGGATATTTTCATCATCGTTGTTGATTTCTTTTAATTTTTCAAGATATTTAAGCATTTTTTCACGCTTAATTTTTGATAAATTAGTCATTCTATCCCTCTCTATATTACTAATTTTAAATTAAATAAGTAAAAGGTTCTATATTTGTTAAATTTATTATTCCCACTCGATATGTCCATTGATATCGATTTGTATAAATGACGTAAAATCAAGGTTTTTGATATCAAATTTAGCCTTATTATACATTTTATTTCTGGTTATTCGATTTTTTGCAAGCATATTGCAAGCACGCTTCATCTTCTACATGCTTATCTTAAATGTTCACAGTATATATCTTACCAACATCTAAAGTTTTTATCAGTTCTCCTTCATTTTCTTGTAGTATTCTTCTTGTATGATCAGCAATTTCTTCCCTAAGTTGTCCTGTTGCAGTATTTACTCCCAATGAAGTAATCTCTTCAGCTGTAGCCAATCTATATTTATCAGATGATTTATTTAACAACATTTTTAAATCTTCCATTTGTTCTACAGTCGGCAATAATTCTACTACATCAGCCAAAAGGATTTCATAAATTTGAAAATGTTCTCCAAAGTGAAGATTTGTCATATGTCTACCACAAAAACGATATGAAATCTCGTTCCAATTTATTATATTTTTTTCTATAAGTTCTTCCCTAAATTCACGACTTAAATTATCAACATTTTCTCTATTTGCTTTTTTATCAAAATGACTAATAAATTTCCTCAAGTATTTATTTTCCATTCTCAGCCTATAATCATTACGAGAAGATTCATCTATCGAAATCTTGTTATCATCCTTTACTTGAAATCTATTTTTAAGTTCTATTTTCTCATCTTCCTCAAATTTATAAACTCCTCCCACAGGTTGATATTTACCAGTTCCTCTTTCATTCTTAACTAATAGATATTTGTCCCCTATTTTTATTCTGTAGAGGTATGCAAAAGAAATTCGAATGATAGTATTGTCTGATATGAAACCGCCTCGTTTCAATTTTCTTTGAGACATCTTCCAATCTGTTGTATCTAAAACATCTTGGATCGAATGAAAAAGTGCTGGCAAAGAAAACCCAAGAAGTAAACCAGCAATACTGCTCCCTGCAGGCCATGATTTGATCTCAAAAATAACCATAGTTGCAATAAAGGATAGTGATATAACAAATATAATAGCACTTTTTATAATTTTCATAGTATCACACTCTACCAATCGGAATATTTATTCTCTCTTTTGCAACACACATATTATTTTTTATAATGTAACATTCAATATAATGATTACCGTAAAAGTTACTATGTTCAACTATTGTTTTTCCTTTTTCAACAATTTGCCCTCTAATTTGGTTCCTTCTTTCCGCTTCTGGACCAACATTTTTAACTTTCCAAAAGATTTTATATGGTTGAGGACAATCTGTATAATCCATAGTACAACGAATTTCAAAATTATGAGGCAAATAATGTCGTAATATAGATAAAAATTCAGTTAATAACTTTGGGCGCCATCCGTTTCCACTGACAATACACGACACCTTGCATCTGTACGATAAGCTTAATGGATATAATTCTTCAATATATTCTTCAGTATCAGCAAAAGAACAAATTGTTCTCAACACTGTCTTTGATTCATACTCTGCTATTTCCGTAGATTGCTCGCTCCAATAATCGTGATTGAAAAAACCATACCATGCTTGAATTGCATCAGCCTTTGAGCAATCATCTTTGAACAGAATCTCAAGATCCTCTAATTTACTCTTTAGACGATTTTTCCAATTGATCATTCGCTGAATATCACTTTTTCTTGAAGTTAAATCTCTCCCATTATCAACAGGTGCAGTAACACATGTATTTACTCCAAGACGCTCAACGATTGCCTTCATAGTATAATAGAATAATTCATCAATTCGTTCATATGAATCTTCTAATTTTTCCTCACACAAAACAGTTTGTAAGAGTCCACTAGGCATATTCTTCCAAGATTTTCTTGATTTACAAAACATTTTTGACAAGCGTAATATTTTTCTAAGCTTTCCCCCTGAATTGCTATTTTGAGTTATAAACCATTCGGATAATCCATTAAGCTCCCTTTCCGTCCAATCAGCTCCAGCATGTTCATAAACCCAACTATCGTTCCATTCATTATATTCTCGCCTATAAATTGCAAAATCTACATGATATCCATCTACATAATTCACACGTACACAACTCGTTTTGACTTCCGGTTCTGTATTAAACTGTTTCGTTCTTCTTTTAAGTGCATCTGCCACCATATTTCTTGTAGCCTGTGCTCCTTTATCTCCCAGCTCAGATTTATCAAAAACAATGGCAACATCAATATCATAATCATCATCTTCATTCTGTACAACAGTTGACATTGCAACACTACCTTGCACACACGTTTCTTTTATAGAATAGTATGTTTTATTTTCTTCATTATATTCTTTTAATCCATCTTTAAGTCGCTGAATGTTTAGTTCTTTTTTATTATACAGATTAGATTGTGCCTCTTGAGACAAAACAACATAGGAGTTATAAAATGTGTTAAATTTTGATGATAAGTCATACATCATCCTTATACCTCCCTTTTTAGATTATCAGAAATAAATCCTATATAATTCCCAAAACCAAGCATATATACTGCCATAGCAATTGCCATATCTTCAGAGTTGATATCCTGTTTAGATGCCATTTCTCTCAATTCATCAATAACTGTATCATGCGGTACAATCGTTCCTTCAAAGTACTTTACAGCCTTCTCAATAACAGATGGCAACACCATGCACATTTGATAAAAAGCATCCTCTTGTCCTGTCACAAGAGCATAAAATTGATCAAGGCTCACTCTACGAATTAATTTATGACCTACTTTTTTCTTATCAACGGTAGTCTCCCATTTAATATTTTGAGAGCGTTGTGCAATTGCTTCAACCAAAAAACAAGCACAATCATCGTCATTCAAAAGTTGATTTTGCATTTTGATAAATGTCTTACCCGCTGAAGCTGAGTTCATTGTGTTATGTTTGTTTTTCATTTCAACATACACTGTATGAACACTCCCTGCGTCAGGGATTTCAATTCCATTATCATTTTCATATATAATATCCCAACCACCTTCTTCACCATTAGGTGGAACATGACAATTTGCTACATACTGAAAAATCCTTTGATGAAAATATCCGATGTCATTATTATTTGATTTATCTCTTTGACGAAATATTTCGTTACTTACAATTTCTTCCCATGATGATTGATACACCGTCTTATCAAAAATAAGTTTTATCGGGTCAATAATATTTTTGTTGAAACGCTTTAGGTCGAAAGACTCCAGCTTTTCGCCATATTTTTCTATGGTTGATTTCACATGATTTGTAAAATCTTCTTCTGTTATAAAATTTAAATTCCACATTATAATTCCTCCAATGCTTCTTTTATTTTTAGAGCAATATCATATGCTAAATTTACAGGAACTGCATTCCCAACTTGCTTATACTGTTGTCCGATACTTCCACAAAATTGCCAGTCATCCGGAAAACTTTGACATCTTGCATTTTCCCTTATAGTAAATGGGCGTGGTTCTAAAGGATGACAACGATCCGTCTGTTTTTGACTTGGCGAAGTCAATACCGTAAGAGATGGCTCATCTAAGCTCAATCTCCTTAAGATACCTGTTCTCCCCCCTTCCATATACCAGCAACTTTTCATGTACTCCTTGGCTATATCCTCTGGAATATCTCTCCAGTAACCTCCTGGAGGAACCAATTCAAAAATTTTTCGCTTAGTTTCAGAATAACGTGTTCCTTCACTCTCAGGGCAATCCATTAGGATATCACGTAACACAGGTTTATATTTGTGCGGAATTGGAAAGTCAAAATGCATTTTATCAATCAAATCATTTCGTATTCCAATAGTAATAAGACGTTCTCTTTTTTGTGCCACCCCATAATCCCAAGCATTTAGTATACTTTTCTGAATTGTATATCCTGAATTTTCAAAGATATCTGTAATAGTTTTATATGTTCGACCTCTATCATGAGTAAGCAATCCTTTAACATTTTCAAACAAAAACATTTTGGGTTGGAGTTTATCCAAAAACTTTGCATAATGATAAAATAAAGTCCCTCTTGCATCCTCTAATCCCAATCTTTTGCCAGCGTAAGAAAAAGATTGACAAGGAGCTCCTCCTGATAACAAATCAAGCTCCCCCTTTTTTATGTCAAAATATTTCTCTAAATCCAAACACGATATATTAGCAATGTCATCATTTATAACTCTCCAATGAGGTCGATTACATTTCAATGTATCTGAAGCTGATTTGTCAAATTCTATCAATCCAATTGTATCAAATCCTGCTTTTTCGATGCCTAAAGCTAACCCTCCTGCACCTGCAAATAATTCTATTGTTTTGAAAGTTTTAACTTCAGCTTCTGTATTTTGAGCAACTGATATAATATCTCCTACATCACAATTCAATGCAGCACATATTTTTTCTATACTTTCAAAAGAAATAGTCTCATTTTTCCCCATGCGAGCCATCACATTAAAGCTTATTCCCGCAGCCTTCTTTAATTCAGTTTTATTCATATTTTTATCTATAAGCAATTTCCAAAGATTATTATAGCAAACCGCCACTTTAGCACCTCCAAAAAACAAACCACACAGAAATGGTTTGTTTCATTATAGCATAATCATGCAATTTATTCAACAATTCTCACGTTATCATTAGATATTCTCTCTTAATTGTCAAGACATATGTTACACTTTGAGAAATACTCGGATACTATTTCATTAGGACTTTTGAAATTAAGACTGGTCTTAGCTGTGCTGTTATATCTTTGCATATGCTTTTTGACAGCCGTTTTCAACTCTTTTTCACTTCTAAATATTTTTCTACCATAGAGTATTTTCCCATCTTCTCTATGACTACGTTCTACTTTTCCATTTTGCCATGGTGAATATGGTCTTGTTCTTTTTATCTTCATTCCCAAATACTCAGCAACTAATTGAAATCTTGTTTTTCTATTAGTCTTTTCTGCGTCATTTACGAATTCATATCCATTATCTACTTGTATTGTTTTTATCTTAAATCCCATATTCTTTTGTAATTCAAGCAAATATTTGCTAGTTTCATATGTGCTTTTTTCTTTGACTATTTTAAGCACCCTTTTTCTGCTATATTCATCTATTGCTGTTATTTGATAATATCTATCTCCATAGCTTGGAAATCTTACGCTTTCTTCCGGCACATATTTGATATCTACCTGTACTTTATCTCCGGGGTATCTACCATCCATTCTTTCATACTTTGTGTAGCTTTTACGATGTATTTTCGGCTTTATATAACCCCTCTTTCGTATTTGTTTACACATACTTCCAAAACTTCTTGTGTATCCATTACTCTTGCATCTCACATATACTTCTGCAAGTCCATATATACCATTACGCTTGAGCATACGCCGAATTAAGTCAAGTTCTTCCTCATTATGGGCATTTGGGTTGTTGTGCGGTTTTCTTGATTTTAACGCAAGACTTCGTACATCTCCATCATATTTTTTTAATTGACGATATACAAACTGCCTATTGGTATGATACTGTCTTGCTGCTTGTGTTACTCCATACTTAATAGCATATTCACATAAACGCTGGCGAAAACGCATTTCTTCTGTTATACTTTTCATGAGAAATACTCCTTTTTGATATTGTTTTTGTAGTTAAAAACTATTATATCAAAGTATCTCTCTTTTTTATTTGTTCCTGTAACATATGTCTTATCACATTACATCTCACGTTATCATTAGATATTCTCCTTATTTCATCTCATATAAAAAATCCGGTGCAGTCCTAAAGACCACACCGACCATATATTTATCTCTCAGCTTCCTTTGAAGCCTCTTTCGTTATAGTGGACTTTTTCATATCTTCATTCTGATGTTTCTTTATAGCGCCAATAACCGACTTCTTTTTCTTCTCTGTTTTATTTCTGCCAAGATAGTTATTCATATTTACTTTCAGATGTTCCAATTCGTCATACTCGGCTGATAATGAATTATGTTTCTTAATTATCTCCTCTTGTTTAGCTTGCAATTCTTTAGAATGCTGAAAAGATTTTTACTTGATTTTGTCTTTAACTCTCCTATTACAATATGTCTCAAGTGGGGAAATTGCTTAAGGAAAACATCTATTTCCTCATAAGATTTTTGATAAGCTTCTACATCTTTTCTGTTCATCATCATGTAAATTTTATCGTTCGGATTTTTGAGATAATCCTCATAATGTTCTTGCTTGCTTATACAGATTTGAATATGCTTAACAACTTCCTTTATCCTTTTTTGCTCCCATGACAGCTTGTCAAATTCTCATTTCAACTCGTTCTTTTCAATAGATATTATACTACTCCCACTCGATTGTTGCTGGTGGTTTGCTTGTTATGTCATAGACAATTCTGTTTATATTTTCTACTTCATTTACTATTCTTACGGAAACTCTGTCCAATACTTCATAAGGGATTCTAGCCCAATCAGCTGTCATAAAGTCTGTTGTTGTAACTCCTCTTAACGCTAGAGTGTAATCATATGTTCTAAAGTCTCCCATTACTCCAACTGTTTTGTTGTTTGTAATAACTGCAAAATATTGGCTTATATTTTTATCTTCTCCGGCTTTTGCAATTTCTTCTCTAAATATAGCATCGGCATTTCTTAAGATTTCCAATTTTTCTTCTGTTACTTCTCCCATTACTCTTATTCCTAAACCAGGTCCCGGGAATGGTTGTCTGAAAACTAAGTATTCAGGCATTTTAAGTTCTAAACCTAATCTTCTTACTTCATCTTTGAATAAATCTCTTAAAGGTTCTATTAAGTCTTTAAAATCCACAACATCCGGAAGTCCACCTACATTGTGATGTGATTTTATAACTTTTGCATCGCCAAGTCCTGATTCAATAACATCCGGATATATTGTTCCTTGTGCTAGGTAATCTACTTGACCTATCTTTTTAGCTTCATCTTCGAAAACTCTAATAAATTCTTCACCGATTATTTTTCTTTTTTGTTCAGGATCTGTAACTCCTTTTAAATTTTCTAAAAATCTTTCTTTTGCATTTACTCTTACAAAATTTAATTCATCATTTTTAAAAGCTTCTTCTACCTCATGGCCTTCGTTTTTTCTCATAAGTCCGGTATCAACAAATACACAAGTCAATTGGCTTCCTATGGCTTTTGAAAGTAATGATGCACAAACAGAAGAGTCAACTCCACCTGAAAGAGCTAATAAAACTTTTTTATCTCCAACAGTTTGTTTTATTTTTTGTATTTGTTCATTCATAAAGTTTTGTATTGTCCAATCACCACTTGCATTACAAATATCATAAAGAAATGATTTTATCAATTCTTTTCCTTCTTCTGAATGATTAACTTCCGGGTGATATTGAACGGCATAAATTTTCTTTCCTTCATTTTCTATTCCTGCATAAGGACATGTATCAGTATGTTGAATACATTCAAATCCTTCTGGAAGTTTTACAACTTGGTCTTGATGACTCATCCAAACTGTTGTTTCAGATTTCATATTTGAAATAAGTTTTGAATTTTTATCTTTTATACATAAAGTTTTCCCAAATTCTTTTTTGTCTGCTTTTTCTACAATTCCTCCAAATGTTTGAGAGATTAATTGCATTCCATAACATAATCCTAAAATTGGGATATTAAATTCAAAAATTTCTTTTTCAATTTTTGGTGCATTTTTATCATAAACACTATTAGGTCCACCAGTAAAGATTATCCCGATAGGTTTTTTTATTTTTATTTCATTAACTGCTTTATTGTAAGGAACAACTTCACAATATACATTAAGATCTCTTACTCTTCTAGCAATTAATTGGTTATATTGTCCTCCAAAATCAACAACAAGTATTAATTCATTTTTCATAAAATAGTCTCCTTAATTTTATTTAATAATAATATTATATAATAATAACAGCAAAAGGTAAATATTAATATAATTATTTTAATTGAAAAAGGAAGCTTTCGCTTCCTTTGGTTAATAATTTATTTTACTTCTGTAGGTACTGTAATTTTACCTTCAGCAATACTCTTCTTTAATTCTTCAATTTTTTGTTTTAATTCATTAGGAATTTTAATCTTTAATTGATCTTCTTTTCCATATGCAACGTCAACACCATTTGTTTTTAGTGAAAATTCAATAGTTTCTCCACCTCTGAATTTTCCTTCATATAAATCTTTACCAACACTCTTAATAGCTTCATTTACTTTTTTAATTGTAGAAGCTACAACATATTCCGGTGCTAAGTAAGATTGGTCTCTATCTACACCAAAAACGAATTTTTTGTTTTCTTTTGCTGATTCGATAACACCATTTCCTGTACCGCCTGATGCATGGAAAATCATATCAACTCCTGATGAGTACATACTATTTGCAATAGCTTTACCCTTAGTTGCATCTCCGAAACTTTCGGCATATTGAGCAACAACTTCTACTTTTTTATTCTTGTCTTTTGCTGCTTGTTCAACACCGGCTCTAAAACCTGCTTCAAATTTTTTGATTAATGGAGATGTAATACCGCCAATGAAACCAACTTTGTTTGAAGTTGTAAGTGAACCTGCTAAATATCCAACTAAGAATGAATTTTCATTATCTGCAAAAATTGTTCCAATAAGGTTCTTTGGAGTATTTTCAAAAGAAGAATCAATAATTACATACTTTTGATCCGGATTAGCTTTTGCTGCCGCTTCAATATCTTTTTTCAATGCAAAACCTATACCTGCAATTAAATCATTTTTAGAATCAAGTAAAGTTTCTAAATGTGTTTTATAATCAGAAGCTTGTTTACTTTCCAAATAAGTAGGTTTTTCGATTATACCTTCTTTTTGAAGTTCTTTTAACCCTTCATAAGCAGATTGGTTAAATGATTGATCGTTAACACCACCAGTATCAGTTACCATAGCATACTTAATTGGTTTTTTAGTATTTTCTTTTTTTTCTCCTGTTTTTTCATTAGGTTTAGAAGAACAACCTGTTAAAATCATAGCACCCACTAAAAGTGCTGCGAAAGTCTTTTTAAATTTCATATAAAACCCTCCTAAATTATCTAGTCTAGTACATTATATATCAAAATTACTAAAATTACAATACTTTTTTTAATCTCCAACTAAATTATCTCCACTATTGGAATTACTATTATTTTTTTTATCAGATTCAACATTTTCTCCTGATTCAGACTTATTATCTAGATACTGTCCAATAATATCTCTAACAATTGGGCCACAATATGCTCCAGCTCCTCCTTGGAATATTACAGTAGCAATAGCAATTTCCGGTTTATTATAAGGTGCAAAAGAAACGTTCCAAGCATAGTTATCATACGCTTGTCCAGTAACAGGATTTACTCCACTTTTTTGTGCTGTACCTGTTTTTGTTCCAATTTCTATTGGTAAATTTTTAAAAATTTTAGAGTTTTCAGAAGTTTTAGACGCCATGTTCATTCCTTCTAAAATGTATTTTAAATTTTTAGGATTAAAACTTGATTTTTCAGTTTCAGGATCGTTTTGGAATGAAACCTTATTATCATGACTTACTATTTTTTCAATAACAGATGTTTTTATCTTTTGTCCACCATTTGCAATCATAGCCATATATCTTGCCATTTGTATAGGTGTATAAGCATTTTGTCCTTGCCCTATTACAGTATTTAGTGAGTCAGCATTAGACCAAGAAGCTTGATTTAAATAGTCAAACTTTATCATATCTGCTAAAGTAACTTTTGAATTTCCAACTGCTTCTTCAGCTTTTAATTCCAATTTCTTCAATCTTTTAATTACTTCTGTTCTTGATAGAACTGTTTCTTCATCAGTCCAATTTACAATAGTATCAATTATTTTATTAAAGTCGTAATCTTCCTTATTTTTACCATCTAAAATATATTTATCAATTTCTTTCTCTAACTTTTGTTTTAACATGATTTTAGTTAGAGATTTTTTAGTATTTGAATCAGGAACAACTCCCTTGCTTTCTTTTGGAACATTTATTTCAATACCTGTTCTTTCTCCAAGCCCCAATTCTTTTACAGTTTTTGATAAATCTTCAATTGTAATTTTAGTACCTGTTTTTTTATTTGATTTAGGATTTTCTCCTAATGCTAAAGCATAAAAATAGTAGTTACAGCTATCTCTTAAAGCAGTTCTTAAATTTTCATTTCCGTGTGTTCTTTTATATTGATTCCATATCCAACAACCAAATTTAGTATCACCAACGTCCATTACACCTTGACAGTTAATATTTTCATTAGGATTCAATCCTTTTTCAAGAGCTGCGAGTGCACTTGCAAGTTTGAAAGTTGAACCCGGTTGTGAAATACTTTGAGTGGCTATGTTGTATAAAGGTCTAGGAGCAAGAAAATCTCTTGCATCTTCTGGAAATAAACTTATCCAATCACTATTTGAAATTCCTGTTACAAAAAGATTTGGATCATAAGAAGGATAACTTGCAAGTGCTAAAACTTTTCCCGTTTTAACATCAAGCACAACAACTGCTCCACTTGTTGCATTTTTATGACTTTCATTAGGTCTATAACTTCCCCACTTACTTTTATACTCACTTCCATTTCTAATAGATTCCAAAGTACGTTTTAAAGACTCTTCAGCTACCTTTTGTAAATTTGCATCTATCGATAAATATACATTTTTTCCTGGAACAGCCTGTGTTTCAGAAATTGTTTCTGTTCTATTTCCTCTATTATCGACCATTACTTTCTTTAAACCGTCTTTTCCTTTTAATGAAGCTTCTTGACTTTCTTCAACTCCTGTCTTTCCGATAAAACTATCTGAAGAATATCCCTTATCCTTACTATATTTTTCAATTTCATCTTGTTGCGAAATTTTCCCAATATATCCTAAAATGTGAGAAGCTAATTCCCCATTAGGATAATGTCTTATTGGTTCCATCGAAACAGTAAATCCCTTATTATTTTCAAATTTTTCCTTTATATGAGAAACACAAGATTCAGAAATACCATAAGTAAGAGTAATAGGAATATATGCCTTGTCTCCTTGTAATTCAACTTTTCTATTTAAAACTAAATAACTATAAGCATTATAATCATCCAAATTTTCAATGGAATATGTCTTTTTTAAAGTTGAGAATAAGCTTTCTGCTGTATAATCGTCTTTAATTTTATATCTATTTTTTATTTCTGTTCTGTTAATATTATAAACATAATCAAATGATTTACTTGTTATAGAAATTTTTAAAATAATATTATTTTCGGTATTTACTTCTTGAGCAACAGTTTTTATATCATCAGATAAAACAAAATCATAAAGTAGACCATTTTCTTCTGCAATGGAAATTAAATGAGTTAAAGGTTCAATATCTTTTTTCGCATTATCTTTATAATTAAATTGTACTTTTTCCTTATCTTTTTCATCTTTAACTAATGTATATTCAACATTTGCATCAATATTTTTTTCCTCTAATTTCTTTAATAAAATCTCAGCAGGAATAATCTTATTTCCTTTTTTATCAACTTTTACATAACTCAATAATTTATCCATGGTAAATTTTCTAACCATATTATAAAAATCATCTTTTGCACTAGTTTCTAGAGTTACCTTTGAATTTTGTCTATTTAATTCTGATTTTATTAGTAATAAATTATATCTATTCAAGTCAACCAATGGACTTAATTCTATATTTTTTAAAAGATTTTTTTTCTTTAATTCTTCATAAACTAATTTTCTAGCCAAAGGTTGATCTAATATTTTTCTTATTATTGACTTATCATCTTTTACTAAATCGGCAACATGTGAATAAATTCCCTTAGAAAGGTCTTTACCTTTTGCATATTCTTCATATTTTTTATCCTTAGAGAAACTTATATCTCCACTATCTACATCAAAAAAATCACTTGGAACATATATTCCTTTAAGTTGTAAATCTCTTATAACTTTTTTTATGATATAGTATGAAAATTTTGATGAAGAATTTTTTTCAATTCTAAGTTTTAAAATATCTTCTACCAATTTATTTTCTAAAATTATATCCAAAACTTTTTCTTTGGGAGATTTTTGTTCAGTAAAATAATCTACATCTGAAGAATATACAAAATAATTAATTCCTAAAAAATAATCATCAGTATCCCAACTTGCACCATCTTTATTAAGTATTCTGGTTAATTCTTCAATTTTACTTACTTTCTCATCTTTATTTAATCTATTAAATTCATCTTTTAAAATCTGAACAGCTGGACTCGTCTTTACTCCTGCTAATAATTTTCCATTTCTATCATAAATATTACCTCTAGGAGCTGTTATTTTCACATCTTTAAGTCTATTATTATCTGCTTTATCTCTGTAGTCATCACCATTTATTATTGTTAAATGAAATAGTTTTACAACAAGTGCAATCATTAAAATAAATAAAATGGAATAAACTATCTTATATCTTAATTGTCTATCATTAATCTTTTCTAATTTATTCTTGTCAAAAATTTTCATACATCTACACCCACTAAAATCTAAATTTTCTTTTCTTAAACACTTTTTTTATAACATAATTACATATCAAATATAATATAACATTTAAAATCATTTCAATAATTATCGGACCTTTTAAATATTTAATAAGACCTACTGAGGACGAATTTTCTAAAAACATATAAATTATTGTATTCATAACCCAATAAAACAATGTTGCAACAACTGTAATTATTGATCCTGAACGGATATCTCCTTTGTTTATAGAGTCCTCATTATATCCTACTATAAATCCAATCATATAATATATTAATGCTCTTATCCCAATTACTTTTGAAAACAAACTATCTTCAATAATACCAAGAACAATTCCTGAATAACCAGATACATAAGATCCAAAATTCATAGCGATAGCAACAACTAATGCTAAACTCATATTTGCCTTAGAACTAAATATACCAAAATTTGGTAATATGGCTGTTTGTATCATTATACTAGCAAAAAACATTAACACAACTTTTAATCTATTCATTGCCATCACCATTTCCTTTTAATACAAACACTCTAAATAAAGTTGTAAAATCAACTGGAGATTTCACACTTATCTTTTTTTCTAAACCATTTTCTGAAGTATTTACATCTGTAACTTCTCCAATATATAAATTTCTAGGAAATACACCACCTCTACCTGAAGTAACTAGTTTATCTCCAGCCACGACATCTGCATCTGATTTATACATAAATCCAGAAAGTAAATTGTTCTCTTGCCCATTTATTGCTCCATATGATTGCGTTCTTACCACATTAAATGAAACATTACTTGAAGAGTCAACTAAACTAGATACTTTACTCCAATTATATCCAACCTCTATTACTTTTCCAACAACTGCTTTAATATAAGTGTTTTCATTCTCTCCAACAGTTCCCTGAACTATAATATCTCCAACTTTAACTCCATCTTTACTACCTTTATTTATATTAAATCGTATAAGCAAACTATTGTTATCCAATGCAATTACATTTGCACTTAAAAGATTTTCTTTATTCTTTAAGTACAAATTGTATTCATTTTTTAAAAATTCTTCTTTTGCAATAATATTCTCCATACTTACATTTTTTTCTTTAAGTTCTGCATTTTCAATTTTTAATTTTTCGTTTTCTTCTCTAATTGCTTTTGATCCAAAAATACTTTTAAAAACCTCTTTTGAACTTGCGATAGAAGAATAAACAATTCTTGAAATTGAATTAGTTACGGTTCCTATAGCGTTTTCTCCAATATTCATAATAGAAGAATTACTACTGAAAAAAATTATAGAACTCAAAATTATTACTGTAGTGAAAAAAGAAATTTTCTTTTTTCTTGCTTTAATATTTCTAAATCTATTCATTATTCTTTCTCCTATTATTTTTCGCTCTTGCATTATTAGCCAATATACTTGCTCCAGAACAAGTGCAAGTCAATGGATTATCAACAACATTAATTGCTATTCTAAGTTCATTTTGCAAATATTCTACACAACCATTAATTTTAGAACAACCACCAGTTAAAAATATACCATTTCTTAAAACATTTCCTGTCATTGATGGAGGAGTTTTTTCCAAAATAACTTTTATCGCATCAATAACTGCGTTAAAAAGTGGGAATAATGAAGAAGTTATATCTTTTCCATATATTGTGGCATTTCTAGGCATTCCACTATTTACATCTCTTCCAAATATTGAAAGATTATTAGTAATATTACTAGTTATAAATGATGATAAATTAATCTTTATGAATTCAGCTGTTTCTTTATCTATCATTAAATCATATTTATTTTTTACAATATTTATGATATCATAATCTATTGAATCTCCACCAATATCTACAAATTTTGAAGCAACAACACCTCCCAAACTAACTAATGAAACATCAACTGTTCCTCCACCTACATTAGCTATAATACTTCCTGATGGCTCTAATGCAGGAAGCCCCATTCCAATCGCAGAAGCAACTGCACTTGGAATAAATTCAACACTTCTTGCACCAGAATAAATCACACAATCTTCAATAGCTCTTCTATCAACCTCAGATATTCCACTAGATATGGCAATATGTACCTTTGGATGAAAAACTGAAAATGTTGACTTTGCTTTTTTCAATAAATTTGTAAGCATTACCTGTGCTATTTCAAAATTTATTATTTTTCCTCCCTTTATAGGTGCTAATGTTATTATATTATCAGGAGTTTTCCCCTCCATACTTTTTGCTTTTTCTCCAACTGCAACAATTTCATAGTTATTTAAGTCAACTGCAACTACAGAAGGCTCCATTATCTTTCCATCTTTTCTTTTTGAGTAAATTAGAGTATTAGATGTTCCTAAATCTAAAGTTAAATCTTCCCCTAAAATCCACGAAAAACTCATTTTTTTACCTCTCTTATCTCATTAATCCTTTTTCTTTTAAACTTACATATTTATTATATCCAATTATAATATGGTCTAATAATCTAATTCCAACTAAGTCTCCTACATCTTCTAATCTTTTTGTTATATCTATGTCTTGTGAACTAGGAGTTGGATCTCCACTTGGATGATTATGCAAACAAATAATACTATTTGCTCCATATCTCAAAGCATATTTAAAAACTTCTCTTGGATGAACTATGGATGAGTTCAAATCTCCTTTGGATATTTCATTCCAAGATATTATTTTGTTCTTTGTATCTAGTAATAAAACATAAAAATGTTCTTTCATTTCATCTCTTAATATGTTCATAAAGATATCAGCTACACTTTTAGGTGAACAAAACGAAAAATTATCAACACATTCTCTCATATTCAACCTTTTAAAAAGTTCTAAAGCTGAAACCAAACTACATGCTTTAGACAAGCCAATTCCATCAATTTCCATCAAATCATTAATTGTAATCTCACTAATTCTATGAAATTTACTCATATATATCCATAGTTTTTTTGAAAGTGTTAACACATCTTCTTTTTTTGAACCACTTCGAATTAAAATAGCTAAAAGTTCATATTCTGATAAACTTTCAGGACCAAATTTATAAAGTTTCTCTCTTGGCTTATCTGTTTCGTTCAATTCATTTATTGAAATAGTAAAAGTTTCAATATCTTTATATTCGACATTTTTTAAGCTATTTACTTCATTAATTGTTTTATCACCAAAAGATATTTCTTCTTCTCTAATTTCTTTTTCAAATGATTTCATATCCTTTGTTTTTTCATTTTTTAAAAATACTTTTAAATCTTTTAAAAAATCATCATAATTATAATTTGACATAATAACCTCTTAAAATTTTATACATATAATTTGAAATAACACCAACTAATATGCCTGTAAAAATTCCAATCATCCCTAAAAAAGGAATAAAATTAACCAAAGTTTTTGTATTTAAAAGAATCATAGAAACTAGTATTTGAACCATAACATGGGAAACAGAACCTAAAACACTTATTCCTATTAAACTTAAAAATTTACTACAAAACTTATTTAATAAATACATAACAATAATACTTGTAAATCCTGCAGTAAAATTATATATAAAACTTATTGGATTTCCTAAAATCATTACCAATAAAATAGCCTTTAAAAATGAAATAAAAAATGCTTCCTTAAAACTAAATAATAAAATAGAATTTATTATTATTATATTTGACAATCCTAATCTCACATTTGGTATAGGAATAGGAATATAATATTCCAGTAATGAAACAATTAAAGCTACTGAAACAAATAATGAAATTAAAACTACTTTTTTTGCTTTCACTAATTTACCACATCCAAATCATTAGTTTTTCTCGATTTTATTTGTATTACAAGTCTATTAGGCATACAAATAATTGCTTGTCCAACTTTATTTATTTTACCAAATTTAACATCAAGTTTATCAGGACAACTTGCTTCTATTACTCTAACGCCGTCATTATCAACCTCTAGAATATTAAGTCCAAAAGAAGTTCTTATAGGATAAACTTTCTTTTCATTACCAAAAGTGATTTGTTTAATCTCTTCTCCGTTTACTTTAACACTAATATATTTATCTCCAGTTGTTATAAAACTATTGCTTATGTAGATAAATGAAAAGCAAAATATAACAATTAAAGTAAAGATAACAATAACATCTCCTTTTTTCATACACACTTCCCTATTAGTACTATAAAATATCAAGATTCCTAAATATACACAAATTCAATCAGGCTTGAATAAGTAATATTTTATCTCAGCATTAATTTTATCAAAAAATTATCTATATTTCAATGTTTTAAAAAATTTTTTTCAGGAAATAATTTATATGTTACTTAAAATAAAGAAAAAGTAGTATTGTAAAAATTTAAAAATAACTACTTTTTAACTTAATTTGATATTTAATAAAATTAGCTAACTGAATTAATATAATGACCTTTATAAGAATTTAATGAATCTATTTTCTTTGAGTATTTTAAACATTCTATACAATCATTTAGAATCCTATAAACAGTATTAGAATCCTCATAAGTAAAATCAAGTCTTACTCTGTCAACTCCTATTTCAAATATTTCTCTTATATTGTCTCTTAAATCAAGAGCAATATGATTTCTTATTTCAGTTCTACAAAACATATCTTGAAATAATTTAAATTCTCTATTCTCCATATCTTTTAAAATATAATCACTTCTTGCACATTCAGCACAAAGTCTATCTTTATGGCAATCTTTTGTCAAAACTCCCATTGCACAGTATTCTGTTAGCATTGATCTAGTATGACCGTATATTATCATGTCAACATTTGAATTTCTTTCTTTTGACTTATCCAATACGTTTTTAATTTCAAATTTATTTATTTCCTGTGAAATTGTTATATCTTCAGCATCAAAATATTTTTCGAAAAATTTCAACAAATATGAATTATAGATATTAAAATATGTATCTATATTGAATTTTTTTGTGCCAAATTTTGATTTAAAAAAGTTTTTTGAACCCCAAGTTGATATTTGAACTTTATTAAAAATTTCGCCATTTATTTTGGATAAATATTTTTCTAACACAGAAAACTCTTCATTTCTTATAACACCTAAAGCACTGTAAATTATATTTATCCCAAGAGTTTTAAATTTATTATAATATTTTTCAAGTAAAGTAAAATCTTCAGTATAAATTTCTTTTACAAACTCTGATACATTTGGATTTTCTAAAATTGTATCCAATTGAGAATTTTTATGTACTTTTAATGTAATTTTCCCATTAAAGACTTTTTCACCTTTTAGATAGCTAGAATCCTCATAAGGACAAATAATTCTATTTACTGAAAAATCCAATCTATACTCTTCATATTTTTCTATCGCTTTTCTTCTAAGATTATTTAATACCGAAACCGGAATAAATGCATCTTTATCTACAAATATATTATCAAAAATGAATTTGTAAGGAGTTCCACCAGTTTTAGACAATTTTTCAATAATCTTATCTATTTCAGCTTCTTTATTATTTGCTTTTTCTATTTTTTCGTCTGAATAAACTTCAATATTTTCTAAAACAAACTTTGCTTTCTCACCAACTTTAATAAAAATTTCACATTTTAAATTAATCTTTTTATTTTCAATTCCTTCTTTAAATGATTTATTAGCATTATCTACCAGTTGTTTATCTGATGTTTTATAAATTGGAGTTTTAGGTTTTATATTTTTCACGAAATCAATTTCTACAATTTCTCCTGCTAATCCACAGTCATAAATTTCTCCATTTTTAATTATTCTTCCAATATTTCCTCCACCTAAGTTAATTCCATCCCCCTTTGAAAGTTTACCGGATAATTTAATTTTTAATTTACTCTTTTTTGGATTGAAACTTAGAACTTCTCCAACTTTTACACCAACATTATTAGGCTTATCTAAATTGATAATATCCGAACCATTTTTACTCATAAGATAACCTGATGTAAATTTTCTATTAAAAATAGCTTCTAAATCTTCTTTTAAAGCCTTTTTATCATTTGTAACTTTATTATTTATGTAATTGTCTATAGCTTTTCTATATCTTGATGTAACAACTGCTACATATTCAGGTCTTTTCATTCTTCCTTCAATTTTTAAGGATTTAATACCTGTATCCAATATTTTTTCGATATTTTCAATACTACATAAATCTTTTGGACTTAATAAGTAATTACCATTTACATCAATAATTTTACCTGTTGTTTTATTTATTAATTTATAGCTTTGTCTACAAGGTTGAGCGCAACGACCTCTATTTCCTGAACGATCTCCAAGCATTGAGCTCATAAGACATTGACCTGAATAGCTTACACAAATAGCTCCGTGAATAAATACCTCAATGTCTATATCAATATTATCACAAATCTCCTTAATTTCTTCTATACTGAGTTCCCTAGCAAGAACTACTCTATCAAATCCAACTTTTTTTAATTCTAAAACGTCATTTAAAGAATGTGCAGATATTTGAGTAGACGCATGTAGTTCCATATTTGGATATCTTTTTCTTAAAACTTCTGCAACTCCGATATCGGACAAAATTATTGCATCCACACCAATTTTATATAAAAAATCTGTATAAGAAAGCAATTCTTCAACTTCAGTTTCTTTTATAGATGTATTAACCGTAACAAATATATTTACATTCCTAAGTTTTGCATATTTAACCGCTTCTTTTAGCTCATCATTGTCAAAATTCGTTGCAGAGGCTCTTGCTCCAAAACTGTTACCGCCTAAATAAATGGCATCTGCTCCATTTTGAATCCCGGCTTTTAAGGAGTCCATAGAACCCGCCGGAGATAAAAGTTCAAACATATTTTTCCTCACAATAAAAATAATATCTTTATAAAAATGTGTAAAGACATGTTTATTATACCACATTTTTTGCAATAAAAAAGGAGAATTTAAAATTTCTCCTTTAAAAATTAAATATACATATTTTTCAAAGTTCATAAGATAAATTTGTATAACGAAAAATATTTATAATGTTATTTCAAACTCTGAAAGTGAATTACCATATCTTAATTCTTTTCTTAAATTTTGTATAACATTATCCATTTTTTCAAGTTCTACAAGTAATTCTTTTTCTTTTTCGGTTGTCTCATGTATTGCTACAATGGCTCCATTATTTATTACAATTCTCTTATCAGCAATCAAAGCTAATATAGGGTCATGTGTTGCCATTAATACAATTTTATTTTCACTTACTAGTAAATCTAATGCTTTTTTTCTATCTATTCCTGCATTTTCAATCTCATCAATCAAAACAATCGGAGATGAACTTAAAATTGCTGTATCTGCAATCATTAACGCTCTAGACTGTCCACCACTTAATGAAGTTATAGGAGTATTTAAGTCAAATTTTTCTCCTGCAAGTTTATTTGCCTCTACAATTATTTTGTTAATTACTTCTTCTTCGTTTTCTACCATTCTACTTTTCGCGTGAAGTTCTATAAATTCATATGCTGATAAATCCATAACAAAATTCATATTTTGAGAAAGTTGAGATACTAATTTATTATTTGCACTTAATCTCCATTTTTTGTCTGCATCTTTTCCATTTATTAAAATTTTTCTATTAGTGGGAGTATCTCTGTCTGCTACCCATTCAATATCACCTAATAGTCTTGACTTTCCACTTCCTGTAGGTCCAACTATTGAAATTATTTCTGATTTATTAACCTTCAATTCATCATAATTTTCTTTATTTCCAAATTTATCTGTACCAGCAAGTAGAGTTATTGAATTTACTTCATC
This sequence comes from Parvimonas sp. M20, assembly GCF_035282425.1. Classification (NCBI taxonomy): domain Bacteria; kingdom Bacillati; phylum Bacillota; class Tissierellia; order Tissierellales; family Peptoniphilaceae; genus Parvimonas; species Parvimonas sp. M20. The sequence continues at coordinate 120,084 of NZ_JAYKBQ010000003.1, forward strand.
ATCTTCAACTCCTAAAAAACTTTTCATTTGTTTTATATAAATTTCTAAGGACTCACAAAGCAGTTCTTCGTCTATTGCAAGTTCTTCTTTTTCATCTTCAGAAAAAGAATGTAAATATTCTGCAAATGACAAATGTTTACTATTTGAAATATCAAAGTTATTTTCTTCAAAGAAAACTTCAACAAAAGGATATTTTTCAATTAATTTTTCTATTTTTAAATTACGCATTTTTATCCTCCAATTTCATTTTTTTGATATTTCCCATTTGATATTTCGCCCCTATTTTCTTTTCTCCCAAGCAGTAAGAACATAATGCTGTTGGCATTGCAAATTTTAACTCCATACCATTAACTGTATTTATTGAATTATTTTCATCATACAATAAGGTACTTAATTCGTAAGTTCCTTGTCCTGTGAGACCATTTATATTCATAACTATAGCACTTGGATTAACAGATGCAACTCTTGATGAAAAAACTTCTCTTTCGGCCTGTGAAACAATATCTCCTTTTGTTATAACAACATAATCCGCACTTTTTAACATCGGACCTATTTTTTTAGGTGTATTTATACCTGATAAATTATCAATAACACAAACTGCTTTTATATTTTTTATATAGGGTGAACATCTATTACAAAGTCCTGCAGATTCCGTAATTAAAATATCTAAGTTATTGCTTATTCCCCATTGAACAACTTCTTCAATATTGGATACAAAAAAATGATCTGGACATAAAGCACCAGAAAGTCCTTTTCTAACTAAAATATTATTTTTTTCATATATTAAATTGTCATCAGTATATAAACAGTCAAATTTTACTACTCCTGCTTTAATTCCTCTATTTTTTAAATTTTCTATTGTCTTTACTATTACACTTGTCTTCCCTGATGAAGGTGGACCTGAAACTACTACCAAATTCATACAAACCTCTATTTTAAAATTTCTTCATTAAAAATCTTTTCAGACTCTTTCATAATTTCTACCATATTATTATTGTGAATATAATCCCAACCACAGAATAAAAATCCATGATCTTTATCCAACATATTATCTACACCATATACTGTAGTAGGAAATTTCCCATTTGAAGAAAGCAATTTTCCAACATTTTCATTTCTAAAAAATTCAACTACTTTTTTTGCTTTTTCATTATCTTTTTTAGCCATTATAAATACGGGACTAATAATTGCACCATCTTTAGGCCAAACAACTTTTAGTGCTGAACTTCTTGATACCATTTGTGTGAAAAAATATGGCGTGATACTAACAAGTGGATTATTTTTTGAATCTCCTTTTTTCTTAACCATTTCAGCTGGATGGAGACTCTTTTTATATATCTTTGCCAATGCCTTGATTCCTCTGATTCCCCATTTTGCGTAAATATTCACAACTAAAGCATTAAACATATCCAAATCAGATAATGGTATTGCAACACTATCTGTATACTCTCCACTAAAAAGTAAATCATCCCAAGAAGTAGGAATTTTTCTTCCATTAAGATTATTTTCATTAACTAAAAACACACAAGGAACTACAGCAATAATATTATAAATATTTTTTGGATCCCTTAAGCATATTTTTTCATTGTCAAAATCATCATTCATTTTTAAATTTTCAATAAAGAATTTTCCTTCATCAAAATATTTTCCAAATTTACTCTTATCAAAAAACAATTCAAATCCTGCAGAAATCATAATATCAGCAACTTTATCAATATTTTCTGAATCTATGTCATTTTCAATCCAATCAATACCTAAATTTGCTGATTTTAATTCGTAGCCAATAGTTAAACCCCTTGTTTTTTCTTCTTCAACAAATTTATCAAAAGCCTCAAGAATAGGAATTTTTAAAGGACATGGTAAAACACCTTTTACAATAACATCTCCTGATACTACTTTTTCTTCTTCAAGAGATTTATCAACAATGCTATGTTCATCATTCAAAAATAAATCTAATTTTTCTTCAAAAGCTACTTTATTTATTCCTCTAACCTTTAAAGCCATATTTAAAGAAACCATCTTACCCATGGTTTTTAACATTTTTTCATTTTTTAATTGATCAAAACCATTATTTATAAAAAACTGTAAAAGTTTTTCATTTCCATTTAAAATATTATATAATTTATCATCAAAATTTATTTTTTTCATAATTACCTCCTAATTGCATAATAATATTACAATAATTTTTTGATTATGTATGTTGCAAATGCAATATAAAGAAAAAAATCGAAAATAATTTTCGATTTTATCTTTTTCTTCTTTTTATTTTTTTATTTCTAAAGTACATATTTCTTAAATATAGTACTCCAACTATTTCTAAAATTCCTAATATGATGATTTCATAATTAGTATAAGATTTTGACTCTTTTTCACTAAGCCCTTTTACATATTTTTCCTTGTAAACTAAATTTGTAATAAGTTCAGTAGGAGCATTATTCAACGTTATTTCTGAACCATTTTTAGTATTATTATATTTAGTATTTGAATTAATAATATATTTATATTCTTTATTTCCAACTAGTTTATATTTAAAGTTCTTAAAATTATCAAATGTAGAAAATGGTGAACTTTCTAAATTCAACTTCATAACATTAATATTATTTACAGTTGTAAGTGTTGATGAAATAGGATATTCTACATTTAATTTTCTTTCAGTTTTTGAATCAACTTGAATTTCAAAGATTGCCACAATTTGTTTATCTGCTGTTGACTTAAGAACTCCTAAACTATCATAGCCACTACCCCCTAAAATCTTATCAAAATTTTCTACATATATTTCATATAAATTATCTTCTGAAAATCTTTGACGAACATTTTCTGGAACTTCACTCAAAAATATAGTCTTTAAGAAATTTTCAACATTAATAGATGATTTTTCTATATTTTCTTTAAATCCAGTATTTACTTGTTTATCTCCTGAATATACCTTGGTCGTTATACTTGCATCTTTTCCAATTGTATATAAAATAGGAGTTTTACTTTTTCCGCTAAACTCATGAGTTAAAACTAAAGTTTTATTATTCTTATTCTCTTCAATCTTGACATCTTCTCCTCCAGATAAAAATAATTTAGTATTATCAGTAGAATATTTTATTGTAATTTCATATTTTAAATTCTCTACATTATTAGATTCTAAATTAAATTTTCTCAAAGTCCCAACATCTTCTTTTTTAAAGTTTACTGGTTCATAAGTCGGAGAATCTACATTATTTATAATCTCTTTATAAAATTCAGTACCAGTTGGAGATTTAAATTTATCATTTAAAAACTTTAATGAATAGGGAACATCTGCTCCATCCATTTTAATTGAAAGTTTACTTAATTTTTCAATACTACTACTAAAAGTTATCCCCATCTTTACAGTTGAACTTTCATTATTTGTACTCTTTAGAGTATAATTAGCCTTATACATTCCATCTAATTTATTTTCATTTGTATTTGCATTAGAATAGTCTATTGTAGATTCACCATTTAGTTCTAAATTTTTAGTGTCAGACAAATTAAAAAGTTCATAAATTCTATAATTATCAGTTAAATTAGTCTTTTCTGCCTTAATATTATATGTATTGCTAAATAAAAAACAAAACAATAATAATATGAGTAAAAATTTATTTTTCATATTTTCCTCCGACTTTTTATATGTGCTATTATATCATTAATACATATTGTTGTAAAGATTATAATACTTTATAAAAAAATCACAGACAATATTATCTGTGATTTTAAATAACTTTATAATAATTCAATTGAATGTGTTTGTTTAATACTACTATCAACAGCTAAGTTCACAGTACAAATCCTTGATGCTAGAATAATCGCCTTCTTTATTTCTTCGATACTTGCATCTGTCTTTAGTGAGTACTTAGTCCTGATTTCTGAATATACTTGATTTTTAAAAGGAGTATTTTCGATATTATCAGTATTTACTACATCAGCTTCAACTTGAATACTTAAATCCTCAAATTTTATTTTATAAAATTTTGAAGATTTAATAAAAGTCAAGACTTTGCAACCAGCAAGAGCTCCCATAAACATAGCTCCTGGAGACATGTAGCCTGAATCCACTTCTTTACATTTTGAACTATGCGTTATTATCTCTTGGCCATTACTTGATAAAATCATTTCTCCATCTTTATCTAATCTTATACTACAAATCATAACTAGAACAACTTTAATATATTACCAATAAATACACCATAGTAATTACCAATAACATATCCTAGAATTCCAACTAGCATTGCAGGAACTACTAATTGATTCCAACCTCTTGCAATAGCAAGTGCTGCAGCGGTAGTTGGCCCTCCTATATTAGCATTTGATGCAATACAAACTTCCTCAATTGAATATTTAAAAATCTTACCAAAAATAAATGAAACAATCATATTTATAACTACTATAAGAACACAGAATACTAATAACCAAGGCGCTTTCATTAAAATAATTTCAATAGATGCTGGTGCACCAATTGCACCAAAGAAAATATGAATTAAGAATGTACCTATTTCTTCAGCACCGGAAACTTTAGCCAAAATTTTTGTGTATGTTGCTAAAATAACTGTAATAGTAGTCATTAATAGATATTTACTGCCTATCAACCCGAATATTAAATCAACAAAAAACTTTAACAATGGTCCCATAGTTTTAGTTTCTGGCTTAAATCCTGAAATAAATCCTCCTAATTCTGTTGAAATTGCAACTATTGCAAATGAAAAAGAAACAACTTTTGCAACATCCAACAGAGAAACATCCTTTTTAGTCCAGAATTGAGCTGCTTTATTTTCTCCTGCAGAACCCAATTTTTCCATTTCATCTTCATAAGGATGAGAGTAATGTTTTCTAAAAAATTTCATTGTAGGAATAATTGTTAAACTTACAAAGTAAATTCCCATAAACAAATTGTCGGCTACTACAGCTGAGCCAAGTAGTCCTTTATCGCCTAATGGAAATGCATCTGCCATAGCAGTTAAGTTCATACTACCTCCAGTATAAGTTCCTACCATCATTGCGCTTAGCTTATAAAGTTCTGGAATAAAGTTTCTTAATAAGAAAAATGCAACAAATGCTCCTAAAATTGTACCAAGACCACTAAGCAAATAAATTCCAATCAGTCTTCCTGATTCTTTCCAAACCTTCTTTAAGTTCGCTTTGAAAAGTAACATAGGAATTGCTAAAGGAACAACCCAACCCCATACTATATCATATGCCTTTGTATCTTCCGCTGGGATAATTCTAAAATTTGATAAAATCATGGTAAAAGCTAAAGCTAGAATACATCCAGTAATTTTACCTGCCCAGCTATAAGTTTGTTCAAGATAAATACTAAATGCAGCAATTGCACATAAAATAGCTAATAATACTAATGTGTTATCTATCCTGATAAGTGACCAATATTTTTGTTTTGACACTTCTTGAGCGAAATATAACATAAAGAATACCTCCTATAAAATATATGGAATGCTTTTCACAATCCTTATATATTATATACTTATCAATTATATTTGTCAAACTCATTTTTTTAAGACATACAGTATTCTATAGCTATTTTTACTATTGTTCTTAAAAGTTTCAAAATCTAAAATTTCTAAAATTTTAAAGTTGTTTTTAGCAATTGATTTTAGTATATCATTTTCCAAATGAATATACTGCCTTTGTCTTTCTTTAATTTTTTCATAGGTATTTTTTTCATTTTTTATAAAAAAATCAATTTCAAAATCAATATACTTTTTATAAAGACTATTTCTCCAAACATAAAATATATCTTCTTCTTCAACAACAAAAGTATTATTCCCTAAATATTCTTTTAATTTAAATTCAGAATTTATATCAAACATTAAAATTGAATTTTCATCCATTTGTCTCTTACAATTTTGTAAAAACAAATCTATTTCATTAATATTTTTCAAATAATTTAAAACATCAAAAAAACAACATATTAAGCTATATTTATTATTAGAAATAAAATTCCTAATATCTCCTTTTAAAATATTAACATTATTATAATCAATCAACTTATTATACGCAATAGATAACATATTTTCGGAAATATCAAAACCATCAACGTTAATTCCTCGTTTTAAAAATTGTGTAGTTAAATTTCCACTGCCCATTCCACATTCTAAGATGTTTTTTACTTCCACGTTATTATTTATACAAATTTGTATAACATTAGAGGCAAGTAAATTATAATCTACTTGCCTTTTCATTAATTCATCATAAATATAAGAAAATTTATCATACATATTTATTAATCCTCATAAGAAAAAATATAAGGAATATTTCTATACTTATTACCATAGTTAAGACCATATCCAACTATAAACCAATCTTCAATTTCAAAACCAAAATAATCAGGAACTATATCGACTTCTCTTCTACAAGGTTTATCAAGCATAACACAAGTTTTAATGCTTTTTGGATTTTTCTTTAAAAGATATTCTCTAATATTTTTTAATGTATTTCCTGAATCCATAATATCATCTACAATAAGAACATCTTTACCTTCAATATCTTCCCTGAAATCAGAAATAATATTAACTGTACCTGTTGAAATTTCTGAATGCTCATAAGAAGATGTAGTAATAAAATCAACAACTATAGGTTCATCTATCTCTCTGACTAAATCTGCAAGAAAAACAAAACTACCTCTTAAAAGACCAATAGCCACTAAATCTTTACCAGCATAGTCTTTTGAAATTTGTTTGCCAAGTTCTTTTACTCTATTGGCAATTTCTTCTCTTGAAAATCTAGTAACCTCTCTTTTGTTCATCAAAATAGTCCTCCTTTGGAATTTTTTTATCATTTTTATTTTTCTCAAACTCTATTTTCTTTTTCTCAGTGTCTTTAATTTCTTTTAAAATCATTAATATTTTATTTAAAGTATATTGAATACTAACAAGTATTATAATTAAAAAAGTCATAAATATTACATTAAAATCAATTTTCATATAATCACCTAATCATTCTTAATTTTCTTAATGCTCGATAAAATTTCATCATGAATATTTTGATATTTTTTCAACTTTTCTCTTTCTTCATTGACAACTTTTTCTGGAGCATTATTAACAAACTTTTCATTTGAAAGTTTAGAAGAAGCCCTTTTTATTTCACCTTCATATTTTTGTAAATCTGAATTTAATTTTTCCAATTCTTTTTCATAATCCACCAATCCATCTAACGGAATATAAATTTTTTGATTATTACAAATTACAACCATAGAATTTGCAATTTCTTCGTCCCTATCCATTACTATAACTCTAGAACAACATGCCAAGAATCTATATAAATGCTCTAATGTAGATGTATACTTTTTAGTTAATTCACTACTTGGAACAAAATATAAATCAGATTTTTTTGAAGGTGGAATATTTTTTTCACTTCTCTTATTTCTAATTGCTGTGATAGTTTCAATCAAGTTTTCAACTTGTCTTTCTTCTTCTATAAACATACTATTTTCATCATATATAGGAAAACTTGCATTGATAAGTTTTTCATTAACATTAGGCATAAAAGAATATATTTCTTCTGTTATAAATGGCATAAATGGATGTAATAATTTCAGAATATTATTCAAAACATATACTAAAACAGATTTTGCAACAATTTTTTTATCAAGATTATCTCCATATAATCTAGTTTTAGAAAACTCAATATACCAGTCACAAAATTCGTTCCAGATAAAATCATAAATTTTAGCTGATGCTAAGCCGAACTCAAATTTCGAAAGATTTTCTGCTAATTCTTCAATGGTTCTATTTAATCTAGTTAAAATCCACTTATCTTCAATTTCTATCTTACTAAAATCAATATTATAAACTTCTTCATCATTTAAGTTCATAAGAACAAATCTTGACGCATTCCAAAGTTTATTAGCGAAATTTCTATTGGATTCTACTCTTTTTTCATAGAACCTCATATCATTTCCAGGAGTATTTCCTCCAACTAATGTAAATCTTAAAGCATCTGCACCATATTTATCTATTATTTCAATTGGATCTATACCGTTACCTAATGATTTACTCATCTTTCTTCCAAGTTCATCTCTAATTAATCCTGTAAAATATACATTTTCAAAAGGAACTTCATTAAGATTGTATAAGCTTGAGAACATCATTCTAATAACCCAGAAAAATAAAATATCATATCCAGTAACCAAAGTATTAGTTGGGAAAAAATATTTTAAATCTTCAGTCTCATTAGGCCATCCTAAAGTTGAAAAAGGCCATAATGCGGAAGAAAACCAAGTATCTAAAGTATCTTCATCTCTTATAAAAGTTTTTCCTTCCTCTTTTGGGTCTGTTCTAGTTACAATTACTTCTCCTGTTTCTTCACAATAATATACAGGAAGTCTATGTCCCCACCATAATTGACGAGAAATACACCAGTCTTTAATATTATCTAACCAATTTATATAAACTTTTCCAAATCTCTCAGGAATAATATTTAACTTTCCATCTAAATATGCTTGTTTAGCAAGCTTTGCTAATTCATTCATTCTAACAAACCATTGTTTTGATATAATTGGTTCAATAATTGTCTTACATCTTTCACAATGTCCTACGGCATGATTATGTGGTTCAATTTTAATCAAATATCCAGTTTCTTTAAGTTCTTTTACAATTTCTTTTCTTGCAACTTCTCTTTCCAAACCAGAAAATTTTCCAAATCCTTTAGCAATTTTACCATCATGGTCCATAATAAGCTTTTGACCTAAATTATGTCTACTTCCAACTTCAAAATCATTTGGATCGTGAGAAGGTGTAATCTTAACACAACCTGTACCAAATTCCATATCAACATACTCATCTGCTATTAGTGGAATTTCAATATTTAAAATAGGTAAAATTAAAGTCTTGCCTACCTTATCCTTATATCTTTCATCATCAGGATGTACAGCAACAGCAAGGTCTCCAAGCATTGTTTCAGGTCTCGTTGTTGCAATTGTTAAATATTCCTCACTATCTTTAAAGAAATATTTAATATGATAAAAATTTCCGTCCTCATCAACATGTTCAACTTCAGCATCTGAAATAGCAGTTCCACAATTACAACACCAATTTACTATTCTATCTCCTCTGTAAATTAAACCATCATTGTACATTTTTATAAAGACTTCTTCTACCGCTTTAGATAAATTTTCATCTAAAGTAAATGCATCTCTTGACCAATCACAAGAAACTCCTAATGTTTTTAATTGATTTTTAATATTTCCCCCATACTTATCTGTCCAATCCCACGCTTCTTTTAAGAATCCATCTCTTCCAAGTTTTTCCTTAGAATTACCATCTTTTTTAATTTTTTCAACAACTTTCGCCTCTGTGGATATAGATGCATGGTCAGTCCCTGGAACCCAAAGAGCTTCATAACCACTCATTCTTTTCCAACGGATTACAATATCTTGAATAGTATTATTAAGTGCATGTCCTAAATGTAAATTACCTGTTACATTTGGTGGTGGCATAACAATAGTATATGGTGTTTTATCAAGATTTACGTGTGCAACAAAATCTTTATCTTCTAACCAACTACTATAAATTTTATTTTCAAAATCTTTTGGACTATAAGTTTTTTCTAAATTTTTCATAAAACCTCCTTATATAAAAATATAATGTAAATAAATGTAAAATTACTAAATTTTTCATCTAGTGACTTTCATAATTAATTTTTACCTAATAAGCTTGTTATCTTACAATTAAAAAAACTTCATCCTACATATAGGACGAAGTTATCGCGGTACCACCTAATTTTCATAAAAATGACTCTCTAAATTTATAACGAAATTACCCGTCTTTCAAAGCTAAAAAGCTACCTTCACAAAAAACAAATTGAATTTTTGCACCAAACAAATTCTCTCTAAAAATTTACTTTAAGTTACTCTTCTTTTATATGCCTATATTTAATTATCTATTTACATAAAAATATTAGATATATTATAACATGTAAATAATTAAATTTCAACATAAATAGTAGCCATAATTTAAAATTTGTTGTTAGGATTGAAAAAAAGACCGGTATTAAATTCCGGTCTAAATTGATTTATAATTAAATTTTACCAACTAAGTCTAGTCCTGGAGTTAGTGTTTCATCACCCGGTTCCCATCTTGCAGGACATACTTTATCTCCATGCTTGAAAACGAACTGAGCAGCTTGAACTTTTCTTAATAATTCTTTAGCATTTCTACCAATTCCATTGGAATTTACTTCGTAAAGAACTATTTCACCTTGAGGATTTACAACAAAAGTTCCTCTTAACGCTTGACCTTCTCCCTCAATTAAAACTCCAAATTGTTCTGAAAGAGCAAAAGCTCTATCTGAAATCATTGGATATTGAATTTTTCTGATTGTTTCAGAAGCATCCCACCATGCTTTGTGAACAAATTCAGAATCAGTAGACACTGAATAAATTTCACAACCAATTGCTTTGAATTTATCATAGCTCAATGCTAAATCTTCTAACTCAGTTGGACATACAAATGTAAAATCTCCTGGATAAAAGAAGAAAACACTCCACTTCCCTTCTAAATCTTTGTTTGATACTCTTATTATATCCCCATCATAATATGCAGGAACATCAAATTCTTCAATTTTTTTTCCAATTAAACTCATACTAATACCTCCTATATTTGCCTTTTTACTAAGACAGTTTAATTATACCACTTTTCAATATTTTCAAACAAAAAAGAGAGCAAAAGCTCCCTTTAAATTTTGTATTAAGAAATATATCCTTCTTTTGATAAGATTTCTTTTGATTTTTCAAGATTTGCATCATTAACCATTACAACAGGTCCAGTACAGCCCATTCCGGTTTTTGCAAATATATTATTTTTCCACAAAGCAACCTTAGCATCTTCAAGTTCAAGAATGTCAATACCACCAATTGTAGCAGTAGCTTGTTCTTCAGCAGGACATTTAACTTCTTCTTCTGATTCAGCTTTTTTAGCACCAGCAGAAGTTATTTTTTCTAAAATAGCCTTTAATCCTGCTTTGTTAGCTTTTTCAAATTCTTTCTTTGAAACTTCTTTGATATTTCCTTTGACTAATTGTCCAGCATAAGTCATAGCATTAGCGATTACAGGGAATCCAGAAGCTCTTGATACTATTAGAACTAATCTATCATATCCTTCACCAATCCCTGGACCATATCCATAACCCATCGCTTCAAATCCACCACCAGTAGTGTATGATGAGAATACCTTCATTAAAAGATTTCCCGTTAATGTATCATTAACCATAACATCTGGAACACCTTGTAATAAGTCATTTCCTCTCATTAATACTCCACCATCAGCTCTATTGGATTCAGCAAAGTTCATATCATATCCGTTTTCTTTTAATTCCTTAAATGCTCTTTCAACAGAAACTGCATTATCAACATTCAAAATACCAACTGTTGGATTTTGAATTCCTAATGCTTTAGCAACAATAACTCCATAGATACCATTTTTAACCATACCTTCTACTCTATGTGCAGAAGAAGTACCAGTTGTTGTTGCAATTATCATTTCTTTTGCAGCAGCCGGAGTAACAACTCTCCCTACAGTAGAAACTCCAATTGGGAAACTATAATGCATAGTAACGCAGCCATCAATTTCTCCACTATCTAAAAGTGATTCCATCTTTTTGTAACCTTCTTCTTCATTTTCAACAACATATTGTTTTAATGAAGTATTAACTTCAGGTCCAATTATACAATATTCTACACTTTTATCTCTTGATTGAGCAAGTTCAGCTCCTTTAACAACATTATCTAATCCATGTTCACTGCCTAAAGTTGTAACAGCAATTCTTGGTCTTGTTCCAAACGCCCCTGTTTCTAAACCGGTAGCAATTTCTTCAAAGACATTACCTATTACTTTTTTTATATCAGACATGAAATCACCTCTATTCTTCAATTAAAGAAGATGCAAAATTTCTCATTGCTTCAGCAACTAATTTCTTAACTTCTTCCTTAGAAACTCCAGAGTTGTCTTCTAATTTACCTGAATTTCTTTCTAAAACAATTGATACACCATCAAATAAGTTAGTCATTCTACCTAAGAACAATGAACCTTTACCAATAATCATAGCTCTATTTAGGTTACCTGAAGTTAAATCTTCACGACAGAATCCTAAATAAGGAACTCCTGAAGGAATATGTCCTTGAGTTGGAGCCCATCCTTCCATACCATGATCTTCAATAAAACTTGCAATTTCAGCTTTTTCTAATTGTTTTTTCATTACTCCTAATGCACCAATCATCTTAAAGTTTGCATTCGGAACATCTCCTGCTCCTGCAGGTTTAGTAATGTCAGGATTTTGCATTTCTGCTGAATATTTATCAACATCTTTAACTGTTAAATTAGCTTTTTCTAATGGAGCAGTAACTAATGATGACATTACAGCTTGTGGTGAAGATCCAGTTCCTACTGTATGTCTTCCAACTATATCAGTCCTTAATACTGGATTAACTCCATCATTTTCAGAAATTAATGCAGCAAATCCACCTATACAATCTTCTAATATAGGTAAGCCTTTTTTAAGGTGATCCTTACCATTCATACCTAATTTAGCAGTACATCCACCAGCTACAATAACAACATTCTTAAATGTTCCTGCATGGACATGGGAAGATGCTGTAATTAATGTATGAGTTGGAGCTGCACAGAATCCTCTTAAGTCAGAGCCTGAAGCGTTGTTAAATCCAGCCAATTCAGCTATAGATTTTGCGAAGTTACCACCACCTCTTTGATTCATATCTCCACATGCTTCTTCTGAACATTCAATAATATATTCAACATCATTAGGATCTAAATTATTTTTAGCAACTAAATGTAAAGCAGCTAATAATCCTGATGCCTTAGTAACTAGATTTTCTAACATAACATGAGCAGATAAGTTAACATCAACATCATGTGCTCTAGTAACAACACCTACTAATTTATCTTCAAAGTATAAACCTTCTGCATGATTTTCCATATGTCCTTCAAGAACAGATTGATCAACACCTTCTTTTAATCTAGCAACTAATCCATCTCCAATTAATGGGTGTTTTTCTAAATCGGATTTTACAGATTCAGTGAATTCTTTATTAAGATAAACTAAATCGAAAGCATCACAAATCTTCATAAGACCAATAAATTCATGTTCTGGCATTATTTCACCATATTTACCATCTCTTTCTGCTCCTGATAAATATTTATCAGCATCTGACCATGGTTGTGGTACATTCTTTAAATCTTCTGGTCTTTTGTTTCCAATATAAACTTGGTTTGGTAAATAATTTAATACTTCTTCATATTTTCTAATATGCTTTGGTATTTCCTTTAAATATTCTGAATCAGGATTTAAAGCCTTTTCAGTAGTTTGAGTTGTTCCATTTTGAATTATCATGTCTGGCGCATGAACTAATACGTAAGAAGTTCCTTTTAATACAGGAAAATTCATCTTAATTACCTCCTTTAATATAAAAAAACAGATAGCATAGTATGTATTCCATATAAGCCAACTACCCTCATCTAATAGAATACCATTAAATTAAAAAGGTGTCAATACCTGACACCTTTTTTATTTAAAAATTATTCAAATATTGTTTGTCCTTCAACTTCAGTTGATAAAGCACTTAATGCTTTCTTAACAATACCCATTCTTAAAGAATATTCTTCCTCAGCAGTCAATTTAGGATTACCTAATGGATGAGGAATTGCTATAGCAGGAACAATTCTATTAGCTCCTACTGTCATTGAAATTGGAGTTACAGTACATACATGCACTACTGGAATTCCAGCTCTTTCAATTTCTTTAACCATCGTTGCTCCGCAACGTGTACAAGTACCTCAAGTAGATGTCAATATAACTGCATCTACTCCATCAGCAACTAATTCTTTACTATATTTTTCAGCAAATGCTTTTGCAGAAGCTACTGCTGTACCATTACCTACTGTAGTATAGAAATATCTATGAAGACTTCCGATTTCACCTTTCTTTTCAAGCTCTCTTAAAACATCAACAGGTAAAACTCTGTCTGAATCTTGGTTAGCATAAACAGGGTCATAACCACCATGAGCAGTTTCCCATTCACCTTCTTTAAGATCCATTACACCATCAATATCATATTTACCATATTTTGAAGCTGATGAAGATTCAATATGATCTGGGTTTGCATGAGGAACTATACCACCAGATGTTACTAATGCTATTTTAGCATTTTTGATATCCTTAACAGCTGGATTTGGATCTACTCTATCAAAGTTTGGCATTGGGAATTCTGTTTCGAATTCTTCGCCCTTTAACTTCTTAATCATCATAGTTACAGCTCTCTTACCACCAAAATCTTCTCTAAAGATATTCTTTCTAATTCCTCTTTCAATGTAACCTTCTTCAGCAGGAGAACCAATTTCTTCGCCTCTAACAAGTTTCATTGCAAGTGGAACCATTTTGCTTACAGCATCTTTCATACCTGCAGCACTATTCTTAGTTGAAACTACATATACGCTCTTCTTGAACATATCTGCACCTGGGTTTTCAATATACATACCAGTTAAAGCTGGAATTCCTAATTCATTTTGAACAGCTTCAGTAATTGTTCCAGCAGCAACTCCATAACGACCAGCATTAAATGCAGGACCTGCTATGAATAAATCTGGATTGTACTTTTTAACCATTTCTAAAACTTCTGCTTTAGCTTGGTTCATATTTTCACCAAAATAGCTATCACCACAAATAACAGTAGCAACTATTTCAGCTTCACCATTAAAACCAGCATTTAATGCTAAACCAGGTCCGATTTTTTCTTCTCTAACTTCTGGTCTATAATCTGCCTTTTCTTCTCCACCGATACCAGCAAAGAATTGGTTTATATAGTGAACTACTCTTAATTTTTCCACACTAATCACCTCTCTATCATATATTTATATATGATTTTATCTTAATTACAAATTATAATGAGTTTCTAATTTCACTTACAGCTTCAATGATAGCATCACAGTCAAGAACCATTTCCATCATACCAATTTGGTCATCATAAACTGATTCATCAACTTCTGCTTTAAATTCAGGTTCAACTGCGTGATATACTTTAAGTCCTAACTGAACTCCTGCTAATGGACCTGCAAAAGTAGGGTCTCCTGTAGTAACAGTTTCACCAGCTAATGCTGCTGATTCTGCTTCAGATGCTCCTAAAAGAACTAAACAGTTTTCTGCTCCATATTTTTCTGCTAATTCTTTTACCCTTCTTTGATTTTCTAAGTCCATTGCTCCTGCTGCAGTTCAGACAAAACATTCAGTTGCTGAAAATACTATTTCTGCAGGAGTTGTAGCGACACATTCTTCCATAGCTGGTCCTGGTATACCATCTCTATCGCCGATTATGATTACTTTTGTGTTTTCTGTAAAAAGTGCCATATCGCTTACACATCCTTTCTATAATTTTTTATTTTCATGTAATTTTATATAATATTCCATTTTATTTAATAAATTCTAATAGCTAGTAGCTGATAATCTATTAAATCCTAATTCGTTTGTTGCACCTGTAATAGCTTGTAATTCAACCATAATTGAACCATCTTCTCTTAATGATCCGTCAAATCCACCAGCAATAATGTCAACATAATCTAAAGTTCCAATAACTTTGTCCATCTTAGGTAATACGATAGTTTCATTAGCATTACCACCAGTTACTACAGCATTTGCAGCAACATCAGCATCAGCTAAAGATTGACTTGCTCCATCTCTTCCAGCATACTCATCAGTAATGATAACAGTTTTTACGCCTTTACCTTCAATTTTCTTACAGTTCATAATTAAGTCTGTATCTGGGTTACCAAATCCTTCTTGTGATACGATAGCTCCATCAAGATTTAAAAATTCACATAATTTAGCAGTCCAGTTTGATGATCTTTCTTTATCTGCTAAGTATACATTTTCATTAGTGATAATAACACCAACAAAGTTAATTTCTTTTCCATGTTGTTCATACATTGCTCTAACAACAGGATTATTTAAGTGATGGTAAGTTGTATTCTTATCACAAGAAGATACACAGTTACCACTTAAGATAGCTCCATCCATTAATTCAGTTGGATATAATAGTGTTGGAACTATTTGTTTTGCATCTACACCGTAAACATATGTATCATGTAATAATCCTTGAGATTGTAACATTTGCACATAAGCTACCTTTGGTAAATGTTTTAATTCTTCAGCTTGTTCAAATAGTGGTTTAGTTTCAAATACTTCTACTTCATCTGGTTCAACTTCTTTACCAGCTAATCCCAAATAAGTAGCAGCTTTTAATCCAGCCATTCTAACAGCTTTTTCATAAGCGTGAGTAGCAACACCTTCAGCTGGTTCCACAATTAAAACTATATTATTAGTTTTTGAGAATGGAGTATATTCAGCTCCCGGTCCTTGCATATCAACAATACCTTCTTGGAAACCTACTATTTTACCAACTGTCATTACTGCTGCTCCCTTAAGAACATGAGTTCTTCCTGAACCAACTACATCAACTTTTGAAATCATTCCAGGGAATACTCCACCTGCTCCGTTAACCTTTACTCTTGGTTCTACAACATCCTTAATTGGAGTAATTCTTACACTTTCACCTGGTTTTGCAAGATCTACGTCTACTGATTTTAAGTGTTCATCATCCATTAAATGAGCAATTAATTCCTCTTTGTTAATGTATAAAACACCCTTGTCAACTTTTGTTTCTGAACAAAATTTAACATCGTTAATTAAGATTTTTCCTAATTCTAGACGCATATACTCACCTCCTTAAAATTTATATATTTAATCCTTTCGGAATTAAATTCATTTATTCTAAACTTTCGACATACTTCCTAGCATTTATGGCAGCTATAGCACCATCATTTACAGCTGTAACTACTTGTCTAAGTTCTTTTACTCTAACATCTCCAGCGGCAAATACACCTTCAACACTAGTTTTCATAGTTTCATTTGATACTATATAATTTCTATCAGTTTCAATTTTTCCTTCAATTAATGAGCTTTCAGGAATATAACCAACAAAAATGAAAACGCCAAAAATCATATCACCTTCTCTTGGAACTATCTTAGTTTTTTCTCCAGTTTTATTATTTACTATATTCATAGCTCCTAGTAAACCAGTTCCTTCAAAACTTTCTACCTCAACATTCCACATAATCTTTAATTTTTCACGTTTTAATGCTTTTGCTTCTATTGATTTAGCTACAGATAATTTATCTTTTCTTACTAATAGTGTAACATTTCGTCCAAATTTAGTAAGATACATAGCCTCTTCAACCGCTGCCTCTCCTGACCCTACAACATAAACATCTAAATCTTGAAAAAATGGAGCATCACAAGTCGCACAATATGCTATTCCTTTACCTGTAAATTCCTTTTCTCCAGGAACATTTAACAATCTCGGATTAGATCCTGTAGCAATTATTATAGACTTGCCTTCATATGTAGCATTTTCTCCATAAACTACTTTAGTAGTTCCAGACAAATCTACATTAACAGCAGTATCTATCGCAAATTCCGCTCCAAAAGATTTTGCTTGCTTGACCATTCTTTCAATCAATTCTGAACCTGTTGGCACATCTTCTGCTCCAGGATAATTCGCTATTTCATCAGTCTTAGCAATTAATCCACCGGGTGTTCCTTTTTCAATAATTATAGTTTTCATGCTAGCTCTTGCAGCATATATTCCTGCACTTATACCTGCAGGACCTGCTCCGATTATTATACAATCGTACATAGTTTACCTCCGTTTACAGTATCAAAATAATAAACTGTAAAGAAAACACACTCGTTTATTATTATATATTAAGTTTACCCAATTGTAAAGCATTTTTTGACAAAATCATAATAAAACTTTTTTATAACTTTAAGTATTTGTATATAAAATTCACAATCTTTTTAAAGTTCTTTTCCTAATGTGTAATTTGCAATATTGACACTATGGTCTGCAATTCTTTCGAAATTTGATAATATGTCTAGGAATTTGACTCCAGCATTTGTATCGCATATTCCTCTATTAATTCTATCCATATGATTTCTTCTATAGCTTTCTTCTAATATATCTACTTCTTCTTCAATATTTATACAATTTTTAGCTAACTCAAGATTATTATCTTTGTAAGCAATTGTTGTATCAACAACAATTTTCATAACATCAGAAGAAATTTTTTCATATTCATCAAAAGCTGTTTTACTAAAGACAGAATTTTCATCTTTAATTTCTTGAATTAATTCTATAATGTTCTCACAGTGATCTCCTATTCTTTCATAGTCATTTATTGCATACATCATGACAAAAACTTTATGTTTTTCTTCATCTGATAAGTTCTTATCAGCTAAAGGAACTAAGTAATCAATTATTTCTTTTTCTAATCCATTAATCATTTTTTCTCTGTTAAATACAAATTCTATATTTTTGCTACTTTTAGTCTTAAATGCCTCTATTGTCTTTTCAAGAGATTCAATTACAATTTCTCCCATTCTTGCAACCTCTTTTTGTGCTTGTATAATTGCAATACTTGGTGTTTCAAAAAATCTTTTATCTAAATTTTCAGAATAATGTTCTTCAACTACATCATCACCTTTGATAACTAATTGTGATATTTTAACTAAAAGATTAGAAAATGGTAATTGAATCAAAACATTTATTATATTAAAAAATGTATGAGCATTCGCAATTTGCCTTTGAACATTTCCGGGAGATATATATTCAACCAAATATTGAACTGGAATTCTCAAAACAGTTATAAATATAATAGTTCCTATTAAATTGAATAGAAAATGAATAAAAGCAGCTCTCTTTGCATTTTTACTTGCCCCTATTCCAGCAATCATAGCGGTTGTTGTTGTCCCAATATTATCCCCAAAAAGTACACCAAAGGCTTGATTTATATTTATCGCACCTTGCATACCCAGTGCTTCTAACAATCCTATTGAAGCTGATGACGATTGAAGCACTGTAGTTAATAAGAATCCTGCTAAAACTCCAATAAATGGATTATTTAATTTTACAAGAATATTTTTAAACCATTCTTCTTGTGCAAGAGGTGCCAATCCACTACTCATAATTGACATGCCTAAAAATAATATACCAAACCCAATTAATATCTCAGCTATATCTTTTTTTCTATCATTCTTTGCTCTCATCCACATGAAAACCCCAATAGCAATAACTAATGGTGCATATTTTGAAATGTCAAAAGCAATAATTTGTGCAGTAATAGTAGTTCCTACATTTGCACCTATAATTATTCCAACAGACTGGGCTAAAGTCATAAATCCAGCATTTACAAAACCTATAGCCATTATAGTAGTTGCAGAACTTGATTGAATAATCATTGTAACAAAAATACCAACCAATACCGCATATATCCTGTTTTTAGTTATTGCAGCAATTATTCCTTTTAATCTTTCACCACAAGACTTTTGCAGTCCTGCACCCATTAAATTCATTCCATATAAGAATAAACCTAAACCTCCTAAGACAGAAATGAAAACAGACATATTTCCTCCAAAAATTATTAAAAAAATCAAAATATTAGCTCATATATTATATATAAACTTACCAATAATAGTATACCATAAAATGAAATAAAAATGATATTTATTTCAAATAATTCTATAAATTAATCTTAAAATTTATATAAATAATGAGCTAATTAAAGATTATTATTATTTTCTATCAATATTATAGAATGCAGACAATCCTAAAAATTTAGAATTTTCTCCTAATCTGTCTTCAATTCTCAATAATTGATTATATTTACAAATTCTATCTGTTCTTGAAGCTGAACCGGTTTTTATTTGACCCGCATTTACTGCAACAGCTAAATCAGCAATAGTTGTATCTTCTGTTTCTCCCGATCTATGCGAAATTACACAAGTATAACCATGAGTTTTAGCAAGTTCTATTGCATCTAAAGTTTCAGTTATTGTTCCAATTTGATTTAATTTTATTAAAATTGAATTAGCGATTCCTTTTTCAATTCCTGTATTTAATCTTGAGTAATTAGTAACAAATAAATCATCTCCAACAAGTTGAATTTTATTTCCAATTTTTTCAGTTAAAAGTTTCCATCCATCCCAATCATCTTCAGATAATCCATCTTCAATTGAAATAATAGGATATTTTTCAACTAATTCACAATAATAATTTACTAATTCTTCTGAAGAATAAGTTTTTCCTTCTCCTTTAAAATTATATTTTCCATTTTCATACATTTCACTAGATGCTACATCTAAAGCTAAAAATATATCTTTTCCAGCTTTATAACCTGCTTTTTCAATGGCTTCCATAATTGTTTTTAAAGCTTCTTCATTAGAGTTAAGATTTGGAGCAAAACCACCTTCGTCACCAACAGCTGTATTATATCCTTTTGATTTCAATACAGATTTTAAGTTATGGAAAATTTCAGTTCCCATTCTAAGAGATTCTTTAAATGAACAAGCTCCTGCAGGCATAACCATAAATTCTTGAATGTCTACATTATTATCTGCATGTTCTCCACCGTTTAAAATGTTCATCATTGGAACAGGTAAAGTTTTTGCGTTAACTCCACCAATATATTCATAAAGAGGAGTATCTGATTCAATTGCTGCAGCTCTTGCCACTGCCATTGAAACTCCTAAAATAGCATTTGCACCTAGTTTTGATTTATTATTAGTTCCATCAATTTGGATTAATGCTCTATCAATTCCAACTTGGTCAAAAACATCAAATCCAATCAATTCTTCTGCTATAACATCATTAACATTATTAACTGCATTTAGAGTTCCTTTCCCCAGATATCTTGTTTTATCACCATCTCTAAGTTCAACTGCTTCGTGAACTCCTGTTGATGCTCCTGAAGGAACTATCGCACTTCCAACTATCCCATTTTCAGTTGTAACCTCAACTTCAACAGTTGGGTTTCCTCTTGAATCTAAAACTTCTCTTGCATAAATTTCAACTATTAAGCTCATAATATTCTCCTTATAAATTATAATTTATTAACGCACAAAAACTATCGCTCTCTAAACAAGCTCCACCAACCAAAGCTCCATCTACATTTTCTTTTTGCATTAAATCTTTTATATTATTCGGTTTAACACTGCCTCCATATTGAATTCTTACATTTTCAGATAAAATTCCATAAATATCATCTAAAATTTTTCTTATAAATTTAATCATGTTTTCAGCATCGTCAGAAGATGCAGTTAATCCGGTTCCTATTGCCCATACAGGTTCATAGGCAATTATTACTTTTTCAATATCAGTTTCACTAATACCATCTAGAGTATTTCTTATTTGTTTTTCAACAACTTCTTTTTCTATTCCTGAATTTCTTTCTTCAATAGTTTCTCCACAACATAATATTGGAATTAAGTTATTTTGTAATGCAGATTTTACTTTTTTGTTTATCATTTCATCAGTTTCAGTAAAAATAATTCTTCTTTCAGAATGTCCTAATATTACATATGATACTCCACAACTTTTCAACATTATAGGAGAAATTTCACCTGTAAATGCCCCTTTGTTTTCAAAGTACATATTTTGAACTCCTAAGCCTACATCAGTGCCTTTCAACAATTTATTTGCTTCTGTAACATAAATAAAAGGAACACATATTACCTTCTCTACACTATTATCCAACTTTTCTGATAAAATTTCTTTTACTAAAAGCTTGGCTTCATCCAAATCTTTGTTCATCTTCCAATTTCCAATAATAACAGGTTTTCTCATACTGCCTCCAATTATTTATTATCTATAGAATCAATTCCCGGTAAAATCTTTCCTTCTAAAAATTCTAGAGATGCGCCTCCTCCGGTTGAAATATGAGTTATTTTATCTTTATAACCGGATTTTTCAGCAGCAGCAGCACTATCTCCCCCACCTATAATACTAATTGAATCCGTTTCTGCAATCGCCTTTGCAATTTTAAATGTACCTTTTGCAAAATTTGACATTTCAAAAACTCCCATAGGACCATTCCAAACAACAGTTTTTGAACTTTTAATTTTATCGGAAAATAGTTTAACTGTTTTTTCACCAATATCTAGTCCCATATAATCATCTTCTATTGAATCTATATTAACTGTTTTAAATTCTGAATCATTAGAAAATTCTTTACTAACAACAACATCTTTTGGTAATAATATCTTAACATTTTTACTTTTTGCTTTTTCTATCAAGTCTTTTGCTAATTCAACTTTATCTTCTTCCAATAAACTTTTACCGACTGAATAACCTAAAGATTTTAGGAATGTAAATGCCATTCCTCCTCCAATTATTATACTGTCAACTTTTTCAATCAAATTTTCAATTACAGTAATTTTATCGGATACTTTTGCTCCTCCTAAAATTGCAACAAAGGGTCTTTCAGGATTAGAAAGAGCTTTTCCCATTATAGAAATTTCCTTTTCTACTAAAAATCCCACAGCTGATGGCAAAAATTTACAAAGTCCAACATTTGAACAATGCGCTCTATGACTTGTACCAAAAGCGTCATTTATATATAATTCACCTAGCTCAGCTAATTCTTTAGAAAAATCATCAATATTTTTTGTTTCTTCATTTCTAAATCTGGTATTTTCAAGTAAAACGACTTCTCTATCTTTTAATTTTAAAACTTCATTTTTTACATTATTATCTACTACTAAATTACTTTGTAAAAATTTAACTTCTTTATTTAAAAGTTTAGATAATTCTTTAGCTACGGGTTCTAATGAAAATTCTTTCTTAGCTTCACCCTTTGGCCTGCCTAGATGAGATAATAAAATTACTTTTGCATTATTTTCAATTAAATATTTAATTGTAGGTAATGCTGCTACAATTCTAGCATTATCAGTAATTTTACCTTCTTCAGTTTTTGACATAGGAACGTTAAAATCAACTCTTACAATAACTCTTTTTGAGCTCACTTCTAAATCAGTAATAACTTTTTTATTCATAATTACTCCTTACTATACAATATGAGGTGAAAATCTCCACCTCATATTATTATAAAATAATAAGATTCCAAAGCATCATTAGATACGAGTATAATTAAATTTTGGAAATTCTTATTTATAAACTATTTTGAAAGATTAACTAAATATTGGAAAGTACGAATTAAATTTGCAGTATATGACATTTCGTTGTCATACCAAGCAACTGTTTTAACTAGTTGCTTACCATCAACTTCAACTATTCTAGTTTGAGTAGCATCAAATAAAGATCCATATTTTATTCCAATTACATCTGTAGAAACTATAGGATCTTCAGTATATCCAAATGACTCACTTGATGCTTCTTTCATTGCATTGTTAATTTCTTCAACTGTAACATTTTTTTCTAAAACTGTTACCAATTCTGTTAATGATCCTGTAGCAACAGGTACTCTTTGAGCAGAACCATCTAGTTTTCCTTTTAATTCAGGAATAACAAGTCCAATAGCTTTAGCTGCTCCTGTAGTATTAGGAACAATATTTATTGCTGCTGATCTTGCTCTTCTCATATCGCCTTTTCTATGTGGAGCATCTAAAGTATTTTGATCTCCTGTATAAGCATGAATAGTAGTCATGATTCCTTGAATAATACCAAATCTATCTTGTAAAACCTTAGCCATTGGAGCTAAACAGTTAGTAGTACAAGACGCTCCTGATAAAATTTGTTCAGTTCCATCCAATATATTATGATTTACACCATAAACTACAGTTTTCATATCGCCTTTTCCTGGAGCAGATATAATAACTCTCTTTGCTCCAGCATCAATATGAAATTGCGCTTTTTCCTTTGCAACAAAGAAACCTGTACATTCCAATACTACATCTATATCCAATTCTTTCCAAGGTAAATTCTTAGGATCTGCATCTGAGAATACTTTAATCTCTTTGCCATCTATAGAAAAGCATCCTTCTTTTACAATTACTTCCTTTTCAAATCTTCCTTGAGTTGAATCATATTTTAACAAATGAGCTAACATATTTGCATCTGTTAAATCATTTATAGCAACAACTTCAACTCCTTCTAAATCGTGCATTAATCTGAATGCCAATCTACCTATTCTTCCAAATCCGTTAATCGCAACTTTCATTTCGATTCCTCCTTAAAATTTTATAAAAAGCTTTCGCTTATAATATATTTAAAATTCTTTTAGCTGTTTCTTTATCTGTAACTAAAGTCATATCTTTTCTGATATTACAAATAGAAACTATTGCCTTATACTTTTCACCATAACCTGCTATTGCAATTACTTCTTTAATTTTCAAATATTGTTCCATATCTAATCCTATAGTATTTGAACTGTATACTATATTTCCATCAATATCAAAGTAATTGCCAAACGCCTCACTTACTGCATTTTTTTCATTTAATATTTTTATTTCATCTTCAGTTAAAGAACGTCTTTTTGCCATAGCACCAGCTCGCCCTATTCCAAAAACTAATATTTTTATCTTGTTTAAATATTCAATTAATATTTTTACTTCTTCTAAATCCTTTAACCTATCAAATGTTAAATCATCTAAATAATCTGGTAAAAAAGTCCCAAAAAAATTTGCATTTAACTTTTTTGCTAAATTATTAGCAACAACATTTGACTGATATTCTAATCCATTACCTAAACTTCCTCTAGCTGGGATGACAGCAATTTTATTATAAAATTTTTTTACATTCATTATGTCTACAAATGACTTAACCGTTGTCCCACCAGAGATACCTATTACATCATTTTCAGAAATTATATTTAAAAAATATTCTGATGCTACTTTTGCAATTTGTTCCTTACCTAAAGACTCGTCATTATAAGAATCACAGACTATCACTTTTTTTATTCCTAATTTTAGCCTTAGTTCATCTGCAATATTTTGATTTTCATTAAAATTATTAATCAAATCCCTAAGTTCTATAAGTATAGACTCTCCAAGATAAGTAATAAAAGTTCCAGATTTAATTACTTCAACAAATTTTTCCTCAGTAAGAAATTCTAATTCATTTCTTACTAAACGCTCACCAACACCTAAATGTGATGAAATATTTCTTCTACCAACAGGAGCATTTATTGAAATATATTCTAAAATCTTATATCTAAATACAAATTTTTCTATTAAATCTGGAGCAAGCTTCTTTATATAATCTATATCATTCATTTTTGTCCCATTATATACTTTTTGTCCCTATATTTTATTTTTTATTAATTTTACAATATTTACATTATGATTATACTCTTATTTAATAAAAAATGCAATAACAAATAATAAAATTTTTTATATTATTCATACAATGATTGATCTGTTAAAATTAAAGGACCATCTTTTGTAATAACAAATGTATGTTCATATTGGCAAGAAAGTCCACCATCAATTGTTCTAGCAGTCCAACCATCATCATCAATTGTACATCTCCAGTCACCTGTATTAATCATAGGTTCAACCGTTATTACCATACCTTCAACAAGTCGCACTCCTTTAGTTGCAGTAATATAATGTGGAACTTGTGGATCTTCATGCATATCAACACCAATTCCATGTCCACAGAAATCTCTTACAATAGAGTATCCTTTTGGTTCAACATAGTTTTGTATTGCCTTTCCGATATCAACAATTCTATTTCCTATTACTGCAGCATCAATTCCTCTATACATTGCTTCTTTTGTTACATCCATAAGATTTTTTACCTCATCTGACACTTCACCAACGGCATAACTCCAAGCACTATCTGATAAATATCCATCTAAATCTACTACCATATCAACAGTAATTAAATCTCCAGATTTTAATATTTGTTTACTTGGAAATCCATGACAAATCACATCGTTAACCGATGTGCATGTTGCGTAAGGATATCCATGATATCCTATTTGTTTAGGTTTAGCCCCATTTTTTAACATAAAGTCATGACAAAATTTATTTATTTCTAGAGTTGTGATTCCAGGCTTTATAATATCTCTTAACCCTATATGAATTTTTGAAAGAATTTCTCCAGACTTTTTCATTCCTTCGATTTCTTGTTTACTTTTTATTGTTATCATAATTATCTCCTAATTTTTTATTTTTAACGAACACTAGTTATAAAATAGTCCACATTTGGATTCAATTTAAAAACACGATTGTATCACAACAAAAAGACATACCAAGTAGTATGCCTTTCTAAATTAATCTTCCAATTTAATATATGGAACTCCAGCAGAGGAAGGTCCTTTTGACTTTCCAACGAAGAAAATTAATACTAATAATGTACTAATATAAGGTACCATTGGTAAAATTGAATCTGGGATATTAATATTTAAACTAGGTAATAAAATTGCCAATTCTTGGGCAGCCCCAAAAAATAGACAAGCCCCCAATACCCCATATGGCTTCCACTTTCCAAAAATAACAGCAACCAATGCTATAAATCCATGCCCTGAAACTAAAGATTGTGAAAAGTTTGAAACAGTAGCTAAGCTCATAGTTGCTCCACCAAATCCTGCTAATAATCCAGATATTATTACAGCAAAATATCTATATAAATATACATTAACATTTAAAGTTTCAGCTGCTTTAGGATGTTCTCCTACAGCAATTAACCTTAAACCAAATTTTGTTTTGTAAAGATATATAGCCATTAAAATAACAAACCCTATAGCTATATATGTTGTAACATATTGTCCTAAAATTTTATCTATAAAGTCAACACCCGTTAAATTATCAAATATTTTAAGCATTTTGCCTTCACCTTCTGCAACAGGAATAGTTTGCTTAGCACCATCAAATAAAAGCGAACAGATGAACAATGCAACCCCTGGTCCTATAAAATTTATAGCAATCCCAGAGACAACTTGATCAGCCCCAAATGTTATACTAACAATCGCATGAATAAGAGCAACTAGGGACGCTGCTATACCACCTGCTAAAAATCCTAATAATGCACTTTTAGTAAAATACCCAACAGCTGCACCAGCAAATGCACCTATTGTCATCATTCCCTCAAGACCTATATTAGTTACTCCCGCTTTTTCTGTAAACATTCCACCCAAAGCAGTAAATAATAATGGAGTTGCAAATAATAATGTATCAGATATAAATAAAGCTATTTTCAATAAACTCATTACTTTTTACCTCCAACTTTTTTAAATTTACTTGAAATTATTTTTATAACTAATGGCATCGAAATAAACAAAACAATTATACCTATTATAATTTGAACAATTTCATATGGAACACCTAATAACTGTTGGACTCTAAATCCTCCTCTTCTTAATACACTAAAGAAAAATCCAGAAAAAATTGATCCAATTGGATGGCTATTCGCTAAAAGGGCAACAGACATAGAATCAAAACCATTCCCTTCAGCAACAGTAAGTCTTGCAACATTTCCTGCAAATCCAAGAACTTTAACAGCTCCTGCAACAGCACATAATGCTCCAGATAATCCCATTGATAAGACTAAATTTTTACCAACATTTATTCCACCAAACTCAGCAGCATTCGGATTTAACCCTACTGCTTTTAATTCATAACCTTTTGAAGTTTTATTTAATAAGTAATAAATTAAAAATGCTAGAATAACAGCTAATATAATTCCAAAATTTATATCAGCAGAAAAGAAATCTTTTACAAAAGGAATAGAAGAGTTTTTTAATCCTTGAAACATTTTTATACTTGCTGTAGATTGAATATCATTTGAAGTTTGTCCTGTTTCATTATAAAACTTCCCAAAAGTTACAACTAAATTAGAAAAATATAAAGCTATCCAATTTAGCATAATTGTAGTAATTACTTCATGAACTCCAAATTTGGATTTAATCCAACCAGCAAATCCACCCCAAGCCATTCCTGCTAAAGCAGCTAGTAAAATACAAACTATAGGATGAATAATTGGAGGTAATTTTAAAAAGTAACCAAAAAATGCGGCTGTTAAAGAACCAATTATAAATTGACCTTCTGCTCCAATATTGAAAGCCCCTGTTTTAAATGCTAACGAAACCCCGATACTTCCTATGATTAATGGTACTGCATCAATTAATGTTCTAGCAAAAAATTTTGGTCTTGAAAAAGTGGTTTCCATCATTATTTTATAGTAATTAATAGGATTAAATCCGGCAATCATAATAACAATAGATCCTACAACAAATCCAATCAATACAGAGAATAAAAGTAATAATATTTTTTTTCTACTGCTCATTACTAATAACACCTCCCGCCATCATAAGTCCTAATTCATTTTCGTTGGCATCTTTAGCTAATTTTTCTCCAACTATTTTTCCTTTGTAGATAACGGCGATTCTATCTGATAAATCCATTACTTCGTCTAATTCAAAGGAAATTAATAATACAGCTTTTCCTTTATCTCGTTGCTCTACAATATATTTATGGATTATTTCAATAGCACCAACATCTAGACCTCTTGTAGGTTGTGCAGCTATCAACAAATCAGGATTGTTATCAATTTCTCTTGCCAAAATTACTTTTTGTTGATTCCCACCAGAAAGTCCTCTAGCAGTGGCACGAATATCATTTGGTCTTATATCAAATTTATCAATCATTTTTTGTGTATATGATTCTATCTCTTTAAAATTTAAAATACCTTTTTTAGAAAAAGGAGTTTTTCCTCTTTTTTCTAAAATCATATTTTCAGAAACTGAAAAATCCAATACTAAACCGTGTTTATGTCTATCTTCAGGAATTGTGCTAATTCCACTTTCAATAATTTCATAAACTGATTTGTTTGTTATATCTTTTCCAAGAATGGTAATATTTCCTGATTCAACTTTTCTAAGACCTGTAATAGCCTCAATAAGTTCTGATTGACCATTTCCATCAACTCCAGCAATCCCTAAAATTTCACCTTTTCTAACATTCAAACTCAACCCATTTAAAGCAGGTAAATATCTGTTATTAAGAACATTAATATCTTTAACATCCAAAACAACATCTCCAACTTCTGCTTTCTTTTTATTTACACTGAAACTAACTTCTCTACCAACCATTTTTTCAGCAAGTTCTTTTTGTGATGATTCAGCAACAGTAACTTTATCAATAAACTTACCACGACGAATAATAGTACAGTAATCTGCCATTTTTTTTATTTCATCTAGTTTATGAGTTATTATTATTATTGATTTTCCCTCACTTCTTAAGTTATTACAGATATTTATAAATTCTTCTATTTCTTGTGGAGTAAGAACTGCTGTTGGTTCATCAAAAATAATAATTTCAGCGCCCTTATAAAGAGCTTTTAATATTTCTACTTTTTGTTGGGAACCAACTGTAATATCTTGAATTTTTTCATCCAAATTTATGCTAAATCCATATTTTTCAATAATAGAAAGAACTTTTTTACGTGATTTTTCGAGATCAATAAACAAACCTTTAGTATCTTCTGTTCCTAAAACAATATTTTGAATAACACTAAAAGGTTCTATTAACATAAAATGTTGATGAACCATTCCAATTCCATTTTCAACTGCAATCTTTGGTGTCATGTTTGTATATCGATTAGAATTAATGTAAATTTCTCCAGAGTTTGGTGAATATAAACCATAAAGAATATTCATCAAAGTAGTTTTCCCGGCACCGTTTTCTCCTAAAAGAGCATGAATTTCCCCTTTTTTTAATTCAAAGTCAACTTCATCTAAAACTTTATTTTTACCAAAAATTTTAGTAATGCCTTTCATAGCTACAATATTATCATTTGTTTTGTTATCAGACAAGTCAAAACCCTCCTCTAAGTAATATGCAATTATTATACCATTAATAGATATTATACAATAAAAATTATTTTAATACAAGGAAAAAAAGTGATAAAAATGTAAATTTCATAAAAAAATAAGATGTATATAAGCATTAGTTTAGAATATACATAAAAACGTTTATAAATTATTCAATAAATACTGAACAATAATTTTCTCCATTAATCTTAACAATACAATTATCTGATGTTTCATTAATCACAATATTTTTTAACATTTCAAAATTTTCTTTTTTTACAGACAAATTTATTCTAACTTTTTCAAGATATTCTATATTTAAAATTTCTAACCCAAAGTTTTTAAAAATATTTTCAATTTTCCCCCAAGAAACATAGTCTAAAATTATATCCATATTATAAAAAAGTTCTTTTTTTACAATTTTTGATTCTTCTAATACTCCAACTGTAGATTTAGTATATGCTCTTACAAGGCCACCCGCTCCAAGCAAAATTCCCCCAAAATACCTCGTAGAAATTACCAAACAATTAGTTATGTCTTTTTTCCTTAAAACTTCAAGCATAGGAATCCCTGCAGTTCCTGACGGTTCTCCATCATCAGAATATTTTTGTATTAACTTTTCTATCCCGATAATATATGCAAAACAATTATGCGTTGCGTTTTTATATTTCTCTCTTATTTCAGAAATATACTTTTCTGCCTCAGCAACACTTTCAACATAAAAAGCATGTCCGATAAATTCCGATTTATTTACTATAAAACTATATGATTGATTACTATGAATACTTAAAAAAATTTCGTTATTTTCCATTTACTTCATATCCTTTATAAATTGAATAGTCTTCTGCTTTTAAAAAAACTTCTAAAAAGCTACCATTTTCAACATGTTCAACAAACTCTGGTTTATAAGTATTTAAAATATTACTCATAATTTTTTGCTTATCATAAGGAATCAACAGTCTTGTTTTTACTAATGATGAAAACAAGTTTTTCTCAATTTCTTTTAAAAGTAAAACAATATCTTCATCCCTTTTTGCACTTATAAATAGCTTGTTTTCAATATTTGCGTATTGCAATTTAACATTTTCATCTGTTAATTTATCTACTTTATTGAAAACATAAATTACATTTTTATCCTCACATTCAAGTTTTTTTATCATATCATTGGTTATTTTTATTTGTTCATCAACATTAACATTAGAAATATCAACAACATGCAAAACTAAATCTGAATATTTTATCTCTTCAAGTGTACCTTTAAAACTTTCAACTAAATTGTGTGGAATATCAGAAACAAACCCTACAGTATCTACATACATTACTTTTGAATCATTTAAAAGTGAGCCTTCTCTAACAAAAGTATCCAATGTAGCAAACAACATATCTTTAACAAAAACTTCTTTA
Source organism: Parvimonas sp. M20 (assembly GCF_035282425.1). Lineage (NCBI taxonomy): Bacteria > Bacillati > Bacillota > Tissierellia > Tissierellales > Peptoniphilaceae > Parvimonas > Parvimonas sp. M20. The sequence goes on from NZ_JAYKBQ010000003.1 coordinate 151,118, forward strand.
ATTTCAGAATTTTCATCTTTACCATACGAAATCAACTTATTTATCAAAGTTGACTTCCCAGCATTTGTATATCCAACAAGAGAAACAATTGACTCTTTTGAATTAATTCTCTTTTTTCTAATTTCATTTCTATTTTTCTCAATCTCTTTAAGCTGTAAAGTGATACTTGCAATTTCTCTATTTATAGTTCTTCTATCTAATTCTAGTTGTTGTTCACCTATACCTTTACCACCAATTCCACCTTGTTGTCTTGAAAAACCGCTTCTAAGCACAGATAATCTTGGTAAAGTATATTTTAATTTTGCAAGTTTCACTTGTAGTTTAGCCTCTTTTGTCCTTGCTCTTTCATTAAAAATATCTAAAATTAAATTAGTTCTATCAATAACTCTAATTCCTATAATTTTTTCAAGATTTTTTACTTGAGAACCAGTTAATTCATTATTAAAAACTACAAATTCAGCATCCAATTTTTCGCAATAATCTTTAATTTCATTTACTTTTCCTTTTCCAACGTAAAAAGCCTTATCTACATAAGATTTATTTTGAGTCAAACTTAAAACTACTTCTCCATCCAAAGCTTGCACTAATTTTTCTAATTCATTAACTTTATCTTCTAAAGTCTTTTCATCCATATCTATATTTACAGTAACAGTAATAACTTTTTGATTCATAAAAACTCCTTTATTATTATTGTTTTAATTGTATCATAAATTAATATATAAAAACAAATAAGAACCCCACCCTTCCACGACGCTTCGCATCGGGTGGTTTGCCGGGAACCTTGTTGTTTCACAATAAAAGATATGTAACGAAAACATATCTTTTAAAAATAAAACAATTCTTCAAATTTTTTATCTAAAGTAACACACAAAATCAAGGCAAGTTTTGCAGTTGGATTAAATTGTCCCGTTTCAATAGAACTAATAGTATTTCTTGAAACTCCTATTAAATCAGCAAGTTTTTGCTGAGACATACCTTTTTCAGCCCTAACATTTTTTAAATTATTTTTTAATTTTAACTCTTCATCCATAAAAACCTCTTATTTTTATTAAATATAACATAACCAAGCAGATAATATAACTAAAAAAATAAAAAATAGAATTAAAATCAGGTCTTTGATTTTTTTATAATAATAGTATCTTATTAAAAGTTGTGAAGTAACTCCAATAAATAACAAAAATGAGAATAAATATGGATTTACAAATGAATTACCATAACAATTTGGTTCAATTGACGAAAATATAAATAAAATAATCAGTACAACTTTTAAAAACAAGTATCCATTTTCTTTCTCTCTACGATCAACATCTATTTTCATTTCATCAGCAATACAATTCTATTTTTTACTTTTTTTAGTATTTCTTCTTTATTCATATTTCCCTCCTATAAAATATTAACTTTCTTAAGCTCACTAACGATATATAATATTAGATAACTTAAAGATATTAATAAATAAACTCCAGAGAAATATAAATACATTTTCTTGGAATAGTACTTATACAAACTAAAATTTAAAACTACATGAATTGATAATAATATAGCAAATAACTCAAAATATCCCTTACAAATATATAAATTAAAGAATACTAACATTATACACAAACAAGAAACAATTATAGATTGAGTACGTAAATATTTATTTACAATACTATCAAAATATTCATTATTTTTCGAATTTCTGCTCTTTTTAAGTATTTCTTCTTTATTCATAGTTACCACTCCTTTTGCAAAGTTTTATTGTCAAGTAAATTATAGCATTGACAAGTATACTTGTCAATGCTATCAAAAAAAATGCACTCTATCGAGTGTCAGAGCATAGACAAACTATAACTTTTGTCTGTGCTTTTTTTATGTATTTTTGTTTTTATTAAATTATTTGACTATAGTCTAATTATTATACTACTTATTTTCTTTTTCTCCGTTAAAAAAGTGTCAACAATTGCTCATTGACACTTTGTCATCAGTCTGGCACTCTATCGAGTGTATTTTAATTAAAATATTTCACAATCAATATTGAAGAAAAAAATCTCTCCAAATTTTTTATTTAATGCTGTAGATAAGGTAAGAGCAAGTTTTATGTCCGGAATAAAACTTCCATTTTCTATTGAAACAACTGTTTCAGTTGAAACTCCAATTAAATTGGCCAATTCTCTTTGAGAAAGTTCCTTTTCAACTCTAAACTTTTCAACATTATTTTTCTCTGATAATTTTTTATTCATAAGCTCACCTCTTTATTATAAACAATATTCCAAATAAATAATCTAATTACAACCTAATTTTATCATTAAAAGTTTTAAAAGTCAATTTATTTAAATATCTTTATATTTATAAGCTAGAAACAAGAAGGAAAGTCCACTTAATGACAATGCAAAACCTAAGCCAGAATAAAAAAATTCAAAGAAAAAATTTGGTAAAAGTCCGCTAAATCTTAATATCATTCCAAAAGTCATCATAAAAAACATCAAAATATAACTTGATTTATCTAAAAACTCCCAAATTTTCATTAGCCCTCTTTTATCATTTAAAATCCTATTTTTGTGTTTATGTACATATTTAGAAAATATCATTATGTAAAATAGTAAAAATATAGTGATTGCTCCTAATAAACCAAATAAAAATATTTTATCATCATTAATTAGAAATGGTATCCAACATTCATAACCATTATTCCGGCAAATAGCCATAACAATCCAGCAATTATAAATAAATTTCTTTTTTTAGTATTCATTACTTCTCCTAACAATATTAACTGCTATTATTAAAATAAAAAAGGGAGATTTCTCTCCCGTTAATTACAAATTATTCTGCACTATATGGTAATAACGCAACTTGTCTAGCTTTTTTAATAGCTGCTGTAATTTCTCTTTGTTGTTTAGCAGTAGCACCAGTCACTCTTCTTGGTAAAATTTTACCTCTTTCACTAATAAATTTTTTTAGAGTGTTTACATCCTTATAATCAAGTGGTTTACTGTTATCTGAGAAATATGCAACAACTTTTTTTCTTGGTCTAAATTTTCTTTGCATATTTTTATCTCCTTTAATAATTAAAATGGAATTTCTTCATCTGATGCATCTTGAAAAGGTAAATCAAATCCATCATCCATTCCAGTATCAAATGAACCAAATCCTTGTGTTGCAGCAGGTTTTTGAGCTCTATCTCCCCAGTCAATAAACTGAACTCTTTCAGCCCAAACCTCTGTGACAAATCTTCTAGTCCCATCTTGAGCAGTGTAGCTTCCAGATTGAAGTCTTCCTTGAATTGCTACATTTCTACCTTTTTGCAAATATTTTTGACAATTTTCAGCTTGTTTACCCCAAACAACTATATTTATAAAATCAGCTGTTTGTTGACCTTTAGCTTCCAATTCTTGTTTCTTTTCTTTAGACATTCCCTTATCTACTGCAATGGTAAATCTGGCATAACTACTACCAGATGCTTGAGTATATCTTAATTCTGGATCCTTAATTAATCTTCCTATTAAAATTACACTATTCATAAAGTTCCTCCACTAAGCTTCTTGCTTAACAACCATGTATCTAATGATAGCATCAGATATTCTTGATCTTCTTTCTACTTCTGCAACTACTTCAACAGCTGCTTCAAAATTAACTATAATATAATATCCTTCTTTAATGTAGTTAATTTCATAAGCAAGTTTTCTATTTCCCCATTCGTTAATTTCAGTAATATTACCATTGGCTTCAATAGCTGCTTTAATCTTATCAAAAGCTTGATTTCTTACTTCATCTTCTAAATTTGGTTTAAAAATAAAAACTCCTTCATATTTTCTCATTAAATTCACCTCCTTATGGTCTCTGGCTCTTTTTATCGAGCAAGGATTTACCGGTACATTATATCATAAAAAAATATATATGTAAAGTTTTTTACATAATTTTATATTCTTCCAATATCTTTTCTATATTGTTTTGTTTCAAATGATATTTTTTCAATATTTCTATAAACTTTTTCTCTTATTTCATCATAACTAATACCAAGTGCTGTAACCGATAAAACTCTACCTCCATCAGTCAATAATTTACTTCCATTAACCTTAGTATTATTATGATAAACATAAATATCTTTGTCAACAGAATCTATTCCAAATATTTCTTTTCCCTTTTCATAATTTTTAGGATAACCTCTGGAAGTTAAAATAACTGTTAAACATTTTTCCTTTTTCCATTTTAAATCTTCTCTTTTTAAACTGCCATCTAGAGATTTTTCTATAGCTAAGAGTAAATCACTTTCCATTCTAGGTAAAATAACCTCTGTTTCTGGATCTCCAAATCTTACATTAAATTCTAAAACTTTAGCATCTTCAGAAATCATAAATCCAATAAAGAGTATCCCTGAGTATTCTAAATTTTCTTTTTTCAACCCATTTGAAATTTTTTCTAAAGTTTTTTCGATTTTTAATTTTAGTTCTTCATCAAACAATTCACTTGGCGAATAACAACCTACTCCACCTGTATTTTCACCTTCATCATTTTCAAAAATTCTCTTATAGTCCCTTGCACTTTCCATAGGAATTAAGTTTCCTTTAGATACAAAACAAAGTAAAGAAGCTTCCTTCCCTTTTAAAAATTCTTCAATAACAACTGTTGTCCCTTCTTTTCCAAAAATTTTGTCCTCAAAAAGTTCTTTGAAATACTCTAAAACTTCTTCTTTAGTATTGCAAATTCTAACACCTTTCCCCGCACAAAGTCCATCAGCCTTTATAACAATTGGATATAAAAATTTTTCAATAGCTTTTTTACCTTCTTCAATTGATTTAATAGTTTTGTATTTTGCAGTTGGAACATCATATTTTTTCATAAATTCTTTTGCAAAGTCTTTACTGCCTTCAAGTCTTGCACTTTTTTTATCCGCACCAAAAATTTTTATACTACTCCCTTTAAACAAATCAACAATCCCTTCACAAAGTGGAGCTTCAGGTCCTACAACTACTAAATCAATATTATGATTTTTTGAAAACTCTAAGATTTCTTTGTTAGTATTTAATTCAACATTTTTAGCATATCTAAGAGTACCTGCATTTCCCTTTGAACAAAAGAGTTCAGTACATTTATTACTTTCAGATATTTTTTTGCAAATAGCGTCTTCTCTCCCACCATTACCAATAACCAAAACTTTCATAAATTCCTCCTAATGTCTAAAATGCCTTGTAGATGTAAATACCATTGCTATACCATATTCATCACATAATTTTATTACATTCTCGTCCTTTATAGATCCTCCTGGTTGAATTACTGCTTTAATTCCATTTTCTTTTAATAATTCAACGGTATCTTCAAAGAAAAATGCGTCTGATGCCAAAACAGCATCTTTAATATTTTCTTTAGCTCTTTCTAAACCTTTTTCAACAGCCCAAGAACGTCTAACTTCCCCTTGACCTATCCCAATAGTAGCATTATCTTTTACGATTACAATTCCATTTGAAGCAACTGTTTTACAAGCATTAAACCCAAAAATTAAATTTTTCAATTCCTCTTCAGTTGGCTTTCTCTTTGTAACGAATTTTAAATTTTCTTTAAGTAAAATATCATCATATTCTTGAACAACAATACCGTTTAAAACCTCTTTAACTGTAGTTTTCGGAAGTTTAAAATCTGAAATATTTCCAACTTCAATTAATCTAATATTTTTCTTTTGAGTTAGAATCTCAAGGGCTTCTTTAGAAAATTTATTTGCAATTACAATTTCTACAAAAAAACTATTTATCTTTTCAGCAATATATTTTGTTACTTCTCTATTTAAAGCGATAATTCCTCCAAAAATCGAAATTGAATCACAAGTATAAGCCTTATCATAAGCATCATCAATATTTTCTGAAATTGCAAGTCCACAAGGATTATTATGTTTAACCGCGACTACACATGGGTCATCAAATTCTTTTACAATTTTAATAGCTGAGTACATATCCGTTAAATTATTATACGACAATTCTTTTCCATGTAATTGTTTAAATTCTGTTTTTTCATCATCTTTAACATATACTTTTTCATAAAAACAAGCATTTTGATGAGGATTTTCTCCATATCTTAAATCATTAAATTTTTTATAAGTCATTGTGAGTTTTTCCGGAAAATCAATATTTAATAAATCATTGAAATAAGATGAAATCAAGGCATCATAATATGCAGTATAATTAAAAGCCTTACTTGATAAATATAATCTAAATTCTTTATCCAATTTATCTTCCTTTAATCTTTCAATAATTTCAGAATAATCATTAGGATCAACAACAATAGATACATCATTATAGTTTTTAGCAGCCGCTCTAATCATTGAAGGTCCACCGATATCAATATTTTCAATTAAATCTTCATGTGTTTTATTTTTACTATTTAAAACTTTTTCAAAAGGATATAAATTGTTTACAACCATATCTATTGAAGAAATACCAAGTCTATCAACTGTTTCAATATGACTTTGGTCATTACGTTTATATAAAATTCCACCATGTATAAAAGGATGTAAAGTCTTGACACGACCATTTAGAATTTCCTTAAAATTGGTTACTTCATCAACTTCAATAACATCAAGTCCACTTTCCTTTAAAATTTTATAAGTTCCTCCGGTTGAAATAATTTCCCATCCTAATTTTACAAGTTCACTTGCAAACTCAACAATATTTTCTTTTTCAAAAACACTAATTAATGCTCTTTTTGACATCTTATTCCTCCACTATGAATGCTCTATTATCTTTAAAAACAATCTTATTATCACAAAATGCCTTTACTGTTTTTACCAATATTTTATGTTCTATTTCTAAAACTCTTTTAGCAACAGTTTCAAAGTCATCATTTACAAAAATCGGAACGATATCTTGCAAAATTATTGCTCCGGCATCTACATTTTCATCAACAAAATGTGTAGTAGCTCCGGTAAATTTGACACCTGATTTTATAACTGCTTTATGAACATTTTCTCCATAAAATCCATCTCCACAGAAAGAAGGAATTAAAGATGGATGAATATTAATAATTCTATTTGGATACTTTGAAACCAACTTTGAAGATAAAATATTCAAATATCCTGCAAGTACAATCAAATCAATATTTTTTCTATTCAGTTCTTCAAGTATTCCCTCGTCATATTCTTCATTGCTAAAAAAATTCTTTCTATTCAAATAAAATGTATCAATCTTTTCATTTTGTGCTCTTACTAGTCCATAAGCGTTTTTTCTGTTTGAAAAAACCAATTTAATTTGTCCATTAATTTTTTTCTCTTTTATTGCATCAATTATGGATTGTAAATTTGTTCCTCCACCAGAAATAAATACAGCTATATTTAACATAATTTACCGTCCCTCAAATTAATTATTTATTTTTCTTTCTAAAATGCTTCTTTGAATATCTGTTAAAGAATTTTTAAAATCTTCCTCATAATCATATAACCCTGCAGGATAATCTCCACTAAAACAGTCCATACATAAGCCGTTATATGGTTCATCAAACTTAAGACCTATAGAATCCACAAGTCCTTGTTCACTTAAATATCCTAATGAGTCAGCTCCAATTACATCCCTTATTTCTTCCAACGTCTTATTAGCAGCAATAAGTTCTCCAGAAGTAGAAATATCTATTCCATAAAAACTAGGAAAAGCAAGAGGTGGCGACGCAATTCTTACATGAACTTCTAAAGCTCCTGCATCTTTTAAAAGTTTTACAATTCTTTTACAAGTTGTCCCTCTAACTATAGAATCGTCAACCATAACAACTCTTTTCCCTTTAACAACTCCTTTTACTGCTGACAATTTCATTCTGACCCCTTGTTCTCTAAGCTCCTGAGCTGGTTGAATAAAGGTTCTAGCAATATATTGGTTTTTAATTAATCCCATTTCATATGGTAAACCACTTTCTTCAGCATAACCACTAGCTGCAGAAAGTGAAGAATTAGGAACTCCAACCACAATATCTGCATCAGTTGGGCATTCTATTGCAAGAGTTCTACCTGCATTTTTTCTTGCTGTATGAACATTCACACCAGCTATATTGGAATCAGGTCTAGCAAAATAAACATACTCCATTGCAGCAATAGAAATCCTATCAGGAGTAGTATAATTTTCAATTTTAAGACCATTTTTATCAATAATAGCCAATTGCCCAGCTTTTACATTGCAAACAAATTCAGCTCCTATATTGTCTATTGCACAAGTTTCACTTGCCATGACATAAGTTCCATTTTCTGTTTTACCAATAACAAGAGGTCTTAAAGAATTAGGGTCAACTGCACCATATAAAGTATCTTTTAATAAAACTAAATAAGTAAATCCTCCTTTAATTATATTTAAGCTTTCTTTTAACTTTTCTTTAAAAGTTTCTTTTGTACTCCTTCTGATTAAGTGAATTAATACTTCAGTATCTGATGAAGAATGAAAAATAGCTCCGTTCTTTTCCAATTTTACTCTTAAACTTTTAGCGTTTACTAAATTTCCATTATGACAAATAGCAACACTCATATCATAAAAATCAAATAAAAATGGTTGAATATTTCTTACACTATTGTCTCCTACTGTTGCATATCTTACATGTCCTATTGCAGAATTTCCAATTAAACCATATAGAAGATTTTTATCTTTAAAAACTTCAGAAACTAATCCTAAATTTCTATAACTATATAAATTTTCTCCATCAGAACTAATAATTCCTGCTCCTTCTTGCCCTCTGTGTTGTAAACTATGAAGTCCAAAATATGTTAACTTTGAAGCATCCTTATGATTCCAAACACCAAAAACTCCACATTCTTCATTAATTCTACGCATCTGTCATTCTCCTTAAAACTTTTTAATAATAATCAATTATTTCCTCACTGTTTTTACATTGAAATTATTTTTCTATACTCAAATATAAAAGTTTAATATCATTTATTTCCCTTGAAATAATTTACACCATTTTCAAAAATACTTTGAATTCCATTTATAGTTTTATTTTTATATAAACCTGTTCCATAACGCTCACTATGTCCCATTTTCCCCAAAACTAAACCATCTTTACTTATCATGCCTTCAATGGCATATAAAGAACCATTAGGATTAAATTTTCCATTGCAACTCGCGTTGCCACCAAAATCACAATATTGAAAAGCACATAAATCCTTAAATTTCTCAATATTCCTTCCAACAAGTTTCCCTTCACCATGACTGAACATAACTTCATGCAATTGTCCAATTTCAAAATTTTGAGTCCAGGGAGAATTTACATTTGCAACTCGAGTTATGGCACTTGTTGAAATATGATGATAACTATCATTTCTATACAATGTCAAATCATCTTCAGTTAAAGACTTTATTCTTCCATAAGGGATAAGTCCTGATTTAATTAACGCTTGAAATCCGTTACAAATACCTAAAATTAGTTTTTTGTCATCTAAATGTTTATGAATTGTATTTTTCACTTTTTCATTTTTCAAAACATTTACTATGAACTTTGCACTTCCATCAGGTTCATCTCCACTTGAAAATCCTCCTGGTATCATTATAATATGAGAATCTTTTATTCCATTTACAAAATCTTCAATTGATTTTTCAATGTCATCTTCTTTTTTATTTCTAAATATAACAATTTTTGTCGAAGCGCCCGCATCTATAAATGCTTTTTCTACGTCATATTCACAGTTAGTTCCTGGAAATACAGGAATTAAGACATTTACTTTTTCAACATATTCTTTATAATATCTTTTTTCAGTTTTGTCATTAGACAAATTTTCACAATTTGCACGATCTAAATTTTGATATAAAGGATAAATTTTATCTAATGTCTTCGTATAAGCATTATAAATTTCATCATATTCAAATTTAATTCCATTTATGGAAATTTTTTCACTGACCATTCCAATTTTTTCAAAAGGTAATTCATAATTAGATTCTACAATAATTGATGCAGGATCAAAATTTAAGATATTTTCCTTATTAACTGTGAAACCTAAACCATTTCCTACTGCCATTTTCACAAGAGAACTTACTACACTACCTTCTTCTTGAACATATGCAGATAAAATTTTCCCAGCTTTTATAAATTCATTTATCAGTTCATAATTTTTCAATGTTTCTTTAATTTCAGGATATTCTTTTGAATTTTTTACAACAGGAACATAATATAGATAGTCGCCAATTGTTTTTAATTCCGGAGAAATTACATTCTTAATTTTAACAGGAGTACATGCAAAAGATATCAAAGTTTCAACGACATTTAAGTCATTAAATGTTCCGGACATACTGTCTTTTCCACCGATACTTGGACATCCTATCTCATTTTGAGCATAGATAGTCCCAAGTAAACTTTGAGTAACTTTTCCCCATTTTTTACTATCTTTCCCAAGTTTTTCAAAATATTCTTGGAATGAAAAATATAAATTACTTTTATCTCCTCCAACAGCATAAACTTTAGCAACTGATTCTAAAACTGCATAAATAGCTGATAAGAACGGAGAGTAACGAGATATCTTTGGAATAAATCCGTAACTCAAAATTGTAGCTGTATCACTTGTTGAATGAATTGTAGGTAGTACCTGAATTCCCGCTTGAACAGGTGTTAATTGATTTTTACCTGAAAAAGGCATTAATACAGTTGTCGCACCAATTGATGCGTCAAACCTTTGAGCTATTCCTTTTTGACAAGTTACATTCAAAGAAGATAATTCATTTAATATATTTTCTTTAGAAATAACCTTATTTTCAAAAGGATTATCTCCACTATTGTCGCATAATACTGCTTTTGAATGTTGTCTTACTCCACTTGTTGCCAAAAAGTCTGCACTTAAATCTATAACCTTATCACCATAATAATACATTTCAAGTCTTCTTCTATCAGTTATAGTTGCTACTTTAGAATATTCTATATTTTCTTTTTCACATTCTTTTATGAAAATTTCATAATCACTTGGCGAAATTACGACTGCCATACGTTCTTGTGACTCACTAGTTGCAATTTCTGTCGGATTTAACCCTTCATATTTCAATAAAACTTTATCCAAATGAATTTCAATTCCTTCAGATAATTCTCCAATCGCAACACAAACTCCACCCGCACCAAAATCATTACATTTCTTAATCAATTTTGTCACTTCAGGTTTTCTAAATAATCTTTGAATCTTTCTCTCTTCAATTGCATTTCCTTTTTGCACTTGACTTGATGCTGTTTCAAGAGAATCATTTGTATGAATTAAACTTGAACCGCTTGCACCTTGAATACCGTCTCTACCTGTTCTTCCTCCAATAAGGATTACAATATCATCTTTAACGGGAGTTTCTCTTTTAAAGTCTCCATATCTAACCGCTCCAACAACTGCTCCAACTTCCATATGTTTAGCGACATAAGAATCATCATAAATCTCCTTTACAAAAGTTGTTGCCAATCCAATTTGATTTCCATAAGATGAATAACCGCTTGTAGCTTTTGTAGAAATATCAACTTGAGGTAATTTATGCTCCAAAGTTTCTTCTCTGCTTTGTAAGATATTTCCACAACCCGTTACTCTCATTGCTTGATAAACATAGCTTCTTCCTGACAACGGATCTCTAATAGCTCCTCCAACACAAGTACTTGCTCCACCAAAAGGTTCAATCTCTGTGGGATGATTATGTGTTTCGTTTTTAAATTGAATTAACCATTTTTCTGTTTTTCCGTTATTTTCAATATCAGTAAAGAATGAACAAGCATTAATTTCTTCACTAACTTCTATATTTTGATTATTTAATACTTTTTTATGATACTTACCGAATATACTTGCCATATCCATTAGAGTTATAGGCTTTGTAATATTTAATTCTTTTCTAATGTTTAAATAAGTATCAAAAGCACTTTGCATTTCTTTTTGGAAAAGATTAGATTCAATTTTAATATCGTCTAAAACAGTCTCAAAAGTTGTATGTCTGCAATGATCACTCCAATAACAGTCTAAAACATAAATTTCAGTTTCAGTAGGAGTTCTTTCTTCTTTTTTAAAATAATCTTGAATGAAAACCAAATCCTCAATATTCATTGCTAAAGACATTTCTTTTTTTAAGGCAACTAATTCATCTTCTGAAAAAGAAGAAAAGCCTGTTAAGTCTTTCATTTTTTTCATTTCTGAACTCATTGAAAAACTTAAAACATTCATATCTTTAACTCTTGATTCAATAGGATTAACCAAATATTTTTTTACTTTTTCCAATTCATCTTCATTTAAAACTCTATCAAAAATTATAAGTTTTCCGCTTCTTACAGTAATTTTTGAATTATTGTCTAAAAGAGATACACATTGAACAGCACTATCAGCTCTTTGATCATATTGAGCAGGTAATGTTTCATAAGCAAAATATTTTCCATCTTGAAGTAATATATCTTCAACTACTTCATCAATCATTATTTCTGAAAAAACTGAATTTTTAGCTAATTCATAAGTTCTTTCACTGACATTGTAAATATCGTATATAATATAAATCTCTAAATCTTTTATTCCTAAATTATATTCTATATTTAAATTATCTTTAAGATCCAAAGATTCCTTATTACATCCATCCCTCTTCTTAATAAAAATTCTCTTATCCATAATTCCTCCAAAATTTACTAACATAAAATAACTTTAGAATTTCCTTCTACAACTTCTCCAACTTCGTAAATTTCCTCATTCATTTCTTTAAATAAACATTTTATTCCTTCTACATCTTCTTTTTCTACAAAAATTAACATTCCTATTCCCATATTAAAGGTTCCATACATTTCTTCTTTTGAAATTTCTCCCCATTTTTGAAGAAGTGAAAATATTTCCTTTTGAGGAATATTTTTTTCAAAAATTTTAGCATCAACATCATATCCTAAAACTCTTGGTACATTTTCATAAAGTCCACCACCAGTTATATGACAAAGCCCATTAACATTATATTTTTCTAACAATTTAACTATTGCTTTTGCATAAATTTTAGTTGGAGTCAAAAGTTCATCTCCTAGCTTTTTACCAGTTTCAATAGTATCATTTAATGAAAAATTTTTATAATCAAATATTATTTTTCTTACCAAAGAAAATCCATTACTATGAACCCCAGAAGATGGTAGTGCTAAAATAACATTGCCTTTTTTTACATTTTTCTTACCATCAATTATTTTATTTTTTTCAACAACTCCTACACAAAAACCAGCAATATCATAATCTTCCTCTTTGTATATTCCAGGCATCTCAGCAGTTTCTCCACCAATTAAAGCACTTCCTGCTTGAATACATCCTTCAGCAACACCCTCAACAATACTTGCCATTTTTTCTGCAACAAGTTTTCCAGTAGCAATATAATCCAAGAAAAATAGAGGTTTAGCTCCTTGACATAAGATATCATTAACACACATCGCAACACAATCTATTCCAACTGTATTGTGTACATCCATCATTTGAGCTAATTTTACTTTTGTTCCAACTCCATCAGTTCCAGAAACTAAAACGGGATTTTTTAAATCTTTTCTAAGTTCAAAAAGTCCTGAAAAACCACCCAAATCTGAAAGAACTCCTTCTGTGTAAGTATTTTTTATAAATTTTTTAATCAAATTTACTTCATTATACCCTTCGTGTTTATTTACTCCTGCTGATTCATATGTTAATGCCATTAGAATATCCTCCATTTATATATCTAAATCATTGTCCATTTTTTTTACTTGTTCTTTTATCTCAAGCTTATATTCCTTAAGTTTAACTTTTAATTCATCATATTTCAATGAAAGAATTTGTGCGGCTAAAATACCTGCATTTTCTGCTCCATCTATTGCTACTGTCGCTACAGGCACTCCCTTAGGCATTTGAACAGTAGAAAGTAGAGCATCTAATCCATCAAGTGTTGAAGCTTTAACAGGTACTCCAATAACAGGTACAGTTGATATCCCAGCTAAAACACCAGCTAAATGTGCAGCCTTACCCGCAAATGCAATAATTAGTTCAATATTATTTTCTTCCATTTTATTAACAAAATCTATTGCAAAATCCAAAGAACGATGAGCGGAGATAACTCTTGCATCGTATTCTATTCCAAATTTTTTTAAAATATCACAAGTTTTTTTAGCAATATCTTTATCAGAAATACTACCCATAATAACAGCTACTTTCATAATTACCTCCAATAATTTTATTAATATACAAAAAGCCGGAAATATTCTTCCGGCTATACTTATTTAACCAAAAAAGAATATAAATCAGTTGGTGCAATAATTTTGTCTCCATTATAGACCCTCATATTTCCACCAGATATTTCATCAATCAGTACAACTTCTCCATTAACTTTACCAAATTCCAATTTAATATCGTATAAAGTAAGTCCTTTCTCTTTTAAAATATCTCTAATAATAGTACAAATTTCTTTAGTAAGTGCTACTAAATCTTCATATTCCTTTTCAGTTAATATATTTAACATAACAAGTGCATCCTTAGTAATTAAAGGATCACACCTTTCATCATCTTTTAGTGTAATTTCGACATAAGTATCCAAATCATCATTAGGTTTAGCGTATAAACCATATCTTCTTATAAAACTACCTACAGCTTTAAATCTACAAATCACTTCCAACCCTTTACCAAAAACTTCACAAGGCTTTACAGTCATTGTATTCTCGTTTAAATCACAATCTATATAATGAGTTCTAATTCCCTTTTCCTTTAAAATTTCAAAGAAAAATTTAGTAATCTTTAAACCTTCATGCCCTACACCCTCTATTGATAAGCCAACAGAATTAGCTCCAGGATCAAAAACCCCGTTTTCACCTGTAACATCATCCTTAAACTTCAACATATAATTTCCATCTTCGCTCTTGTAAATATCTTTTGTCTTTCCAGTGTAAATTTTTTCCATAAAATACCTCCTAAAATTAAACATAAGAAATAAATAAGCCCAGCAAAGTAGGCTTCAAGCGAAACCTACCTCCTGGGCTTTTCTCCCTTAGGTGTAATACTTAAAAAGTATTCGTATCGCTCGGACCAGCAAATAAATTCGGAACCCTAGATACTCTTTCTCTCATAGATTTTATTTCATTTAAGTTATCATAATTAACTTACAACTAAATGATAGCAAGAAAAATATATTTTGTCAATATGATTTTTAAAAAAATTTTTTCAAAAACTGTTCTACATAATTTATTATTTACAATACTTTAAATAAAATATACTTTCTTGAAATTCAGATAAAATTAGTTTAAATCCACATTCTTTTGCATAATTTTTTATCATATCAATTGTTTGGATGTCATTCCTTACTATTCCATAAGTTGTATGAACTTCGTTATTTTCAAAACAAATATCTAGTTCAACTAAAAATGATTTGGGATAAATGTTTTCTATCTCTGCATCCCATATACATAAAATACCACCTTTTTTTAATACACGAAACGCTTCAAATATAGCTTTTTTCTTAGTATCTTCATTCATATACATCATTGAATAAAAAAATATTACAATATCAAATGAATTTTCTTTAAACTTTAAATCTGTAACATCCATCAAGACTTTCTTGCAAAAATCAGGAACCTCATCAAGTTCATCTTGTCTATTATCTATTGAAATAACATGATTGGTATATAAACATCCTATTATTCCTTCCCTTCCACCACCAATATCTAAAATATTACCACTTAATTCTTTTTTCAAATTAATTTTCATAGTATCCTCTAATGAAATTATACCATAAATAAAATTTTAATACATTATTTACTTTATAATTATCTTTATTTATGGTATTATTATTTATATATTTTTTAGAAAGGAGATAATATGTTTAAACTCTTAAGGAAGAAAAGTTTTCAAAATTTATTAATTTTTGATTTATTATATCAGTTAGCTTTTATAATAATTTTATTGCCATTTGCAAAAGAATTTTTTTCATTTATTTTAAGATTAACTAAATTTGGTTTTTTATATATAGAGAGTCCTGGGATTTTTGCAAAATCACCTACAAAAATATGGTCCATTATAGTAATTATTTTTTCGTTTTCTATTGTTAAATTATTAGAAGTTAGTAGTTTTATATTTACTGCAAATCAAATTAGACTCGACAAAGAAGTTTCAGTTTTAGAGATTTTTAATAATTCTTATAAGTTGATAAAATCTAAAATTAAAAAATTTCAAAACTATTTAATTCTGATATTAGTAGCTGTAAATATTCCAGTACCTACGTCAATTCACAACGGAATTAAAATACCTACTTTTATTACAGATCATATTTTCAACTCAAAAAATGGTGCTTTAATTTTTCTTCTTATAATTATTATAGCAATAATATTTTCAATATTTTTACTTTTTGTTTATCACATATTTTTTTTAGAAAATAAAAATTTTATAGAAAGTATAAAAATTAGTTTTAAAAGAATCAAAAAAAACATTTTTAAAAGTATTAAAGTACTAATTGTAATAGGAATAAAAAATTTACTTATACAAATTATAAAATTTGTATGTTTAATTTCTATAATACTAATATTTTATATGCAAACAAGTAATAAAACATTGAGTAATATTGGAATAATGGCTTATTTAAGTATTGCAACATTTTTAAAAATTTTTACAAATGTATTAGCTAATACTATTACTTTTTATGACTTATCAAAATTTTACTTTAAAACTTCAAACAATATAGAATTTAGTAGAATAGTTTATCCTACTAATAAAATCAGATTAAAAATGTCTCTTGTAATGATATTTTTAATTTTTGCCGGAATTTTTAGTAAATATAGAAACTCTAAAGAAGAAATTAAATTTTATCACACTTTTAGAAGTCTAAAACCGGATATTATGGCTCATAGAGGAAGCACGAAGAAATCAGCAGAAAACACATTAGAATCTATAAATGAAGCGATAGAAAATGGAGCTGAATTTGCTGAAATTGATGTAGTATTGACTAAGGATAATGTTGTTGTCTTGTCTCATGATCATAATTTAAAAAGGCTAACAGGAAAAAAAGTGAATATTGAAGATTTAAATTTTGAAGAATTAAAAAATTACAAAATTATCGATTCAAAAAATTCAAATGAATATGATTTTGTAGACTTAAAAACTGTTATTGAAAAAACAGCCGGAAAAATCAAACTAAATATAGAATTAAAACCATTTAAGAATAATGACAAAAAATTAGCTGAAGAAGTTGCTAAAATAGTTAAAGAGTTGCCTTATGATGTAATTGTTTCTTCGTTATCTCCTAAAGTACTAAAAGACTTTAAAGACATTGAACCTAATATATCAACAGGTCTAATATTAGCATTTAGTTATGGTAATTTTTATAATGTTAAATTTGTTGATTTTTTTTGCATAGAAAAAGACATAGTAACAAATGAAATGATAAGAAAAATTCAAAAAAATGGAAAAAGAGTATATATTTGGACTACAAATACTCATGACGATATTGTTAAGGCATACTCTAGTGGAGCAGATGGAATAATAACTGATGAAGTAACTCTTTCAAAAAAAATTCTAGAATTAGAAAAAAATAATTTTAATTTTGAACAATTAATAATTAATAAAATAATATCTTTAATTCCATAAAAAAAACGTCAGTATATCAAACCTACGTTCAGACTGATGACAAAAGTGTCATTGAGCAATTGTTGACACTTTTTTAACGGAGAAAAAGAGAATAAGTAGTGTAATAATTAGACTATAGTCAAATAATTTAATAAAAACAAAAATGTACAAAAAAAGCACAGACAAAAATTATACTTTGTCCGTGCTCTGAACGTCAGTATATCAAACTGACGTTTTCTTTATATTATTCTAAATACTTAAAAAGAATTATTTTAAAGGAATTTTCTTAGTTAAGTCTTCAACTATTTTTAATGCCTTTACTTTACCTTCTTCTCCATTCTTTATTACTCCTGCAATTGCTTCAGCTATTAAGTCCATTTCTTCTTCTTTAAATCCTCTAGTAGTAATAGCAGGAGTTCCAAGTCTTATACCACTTGTAACAAATGGTGATCTAGGATCATTTGGAATTGTATTTTTATTACAAGTAATATGAACAGAATCTAATGCCTTTTCAAGTTCTTTACCACTCATATCATAATCTCTTAAGTCAACCAACATTAAGTGGTTATCTGTACCATTAGATACAAGCTTAATTCCTCTTTCCATTAGTCCTTTCGCCAATGCTTGTGCGTTCTTCAAAACTTGTTTTTGATATTCTTTAAATTCAGGTTCTAATGCTTGCTTGAAAGCGATAGCCTTTGCAGCTATTATGTGTAACAATGGTCCACCTTGTGATCCTGGAAATACTGCTCTATTAAAATTAAATTTTTCATTTGCAGCAGCACTTGCTAGAATAAGTCCACCTCTTGGACCTCTTAATGTCTTATGAGTTGTAGAAGTAACTACATCAGCATAAGGAATTGGTGATTCATGCAATCCTGTAGCAACAAGGCCCGCAATATGAGCCATATCAACCATTAAAACAGCTCCAACTTCATCACAAATTTCTCTAAATCTTTTAAAATCTATTTTTCTTGCATAAGCAGATGCACCTGCCAAAATTAATTTAGGCTTACATTCTCTTGCAATTCTTAGAACTTCATCATAATCTATAAATCCATTTTCATCCACTTCATAAGGAACCGGATTATATATACTACCTGAATAGTTGATAGGATTTCCGTGTGTTAAATGTCCTCCATGGTTTAAGTTCATTCCCATATAAGTATCTCCAGGTTTTAAGATAGCAAAAAATGCCGCAAAATTAGCTTGAGAACCTGAATGAGGTTGAACGTTTGCATATTCACAACCATAAAGCTCTTTAACTCTTTCAATTGCTAGTCTCTCTGCTTCATCTACAACTTCACAACCACCATAATATCTTTTTCCAGGATATCCTTCTGCATATTTATTAGTTAATATACTACCTGCCGCTTCTAAAATCGCATCATTTACCCAATTTTCAGAAGCAATTAATTCAATGTGACTATTTTGTCTTTCTAACTCTTTGTCTAAGATTTCAGCTATAGCTGAATCAACTTTTTTTATATTGTCGTTTGAAAACATTTCTAATACCCCCTAACAAAGATATATTATCATATTTTGTTTTTTTAGTCAACACGTTTCCTAAAAAAATCAAAATATAACTTACAAACATTGAATTTATAATATTTTTTAATAAAAAAAGGTTTTGTAAGTTTATAATATTTAATTTGTACATTTGTAAATGATGTGAGACCAAAAATTATAAAAAAATATAACCTGTATGTTAGAATTAAAGGAGAATTAATTC